>NZ_JAYRVJ010000798.1:0-3226 GCF_041918635.1 Promineifilum sp. (SeqCode) | reverse complement strand
TATCAGGAAGCGCACGTTCTCGCCGCGCTGCCGCAGTGTCGTCGCCGCCTGGATGAGGTGGGGGATGCCCTGGTAGTCGGTCAGCAACCCCAGGTAACCGACCACCACCGTATCGGGCGCGATGCCCATCTGGAGGCGCAATGGGTGCTCCCCCGGCGCGAAGGGGAAGCGGGCCGGGTCGAAGCGGGTCGCGTCGGCGCAATCGGGCAAATCGTGGATGCGCCCGGCGGGCACACCGAAGTCGTCGCGCAGCAGCGCCCCGGCCCGCTCCGAACTGGTCAGGATAGCGTCGGGCAGCCGGCGGGTGATGGCCGTTTCGATCCGGTAGGCCCAGGGGTAAACGCGCCCGTGCGGGTTCAAGAAGTGGTGATCGACCATCTCGGCCGTCAGACTGCCCTGAAAGTCGAACACCAATGGCACGCGCATCAGCCGGGCCAGCACGCCGCCAATCAGCGCCCCCTCGTGCATGTGGCCGTGGATGATGTCCGGCCGGTAGCGGCGAACTTCAGCCAGCGATTTGACAGCCAGATACGCGTCGAAAGCCAGCTTGTGGCGCGACGAACCGACCTCGTAGTCGGTATGCCAGGGCAGCGGCGCCGTGCGCCGGATGTCGATCCCCGGCACGTCGTTCCCCTTGTAATAGGTTACGACCGCGACCTCTACCCCCCTGGCCTGCAACGCCCGCACCTCCTCCATGATACGGATGTGGCCCCCGTAATCACTGAAGAAGGAGGTGGGCGCAATCATCAACACGCGCAACCGTCCCTCTCTCCGCAAGCGCCCCCCGGCTACTCGCTCTTCTTGTCTTTCTTGATCTTACTGCCCAGCCAGCCGCCCAGGAATTGTTCACTGATTGACGGCCGATCGAGGGGCGTTTCGACGCCCTCAACCCATTCGTTCTCGGCGCGCTCGCGCAGCCAACGGTGGCGCTGGGCCAGCAGATCGCCCAGCGTCGCGTCGATCAGATCGGCATCCCCTTCCCGGATGAGGCGGCGCAGGGCGGACAACTCCTCCAACAGCGCGTCGAGCCAGCGCAACGTGGCTGCCTTATCGTTGAGCGCCAGGACAGTCAAATCCGCCCCCTGCTGCAAGGGCTGCGTCCCCAGCGCGAAAGGGGTGTTGGCGAAGCGCAACATGTCGCGCCAGCCGGTCGCCTTGCGCACCGCGCCGAACAGCGCCGCGGCGGCCAGCCCCGGCAGCGTCTCCACTCCCTGCGCCAGGTTGTCGTACTCCAGCGGGTCAACAAAGTAGGGCGTCGCCCCCAGCAGCCGGCCAAACGTCACGGCTGTATCCACCGCCTGGGGGTCGGCGCTGGCCGAGGGCATCAGGCCGAAGATACTGTCGCGGAAGAGGTCGGCCGTCGCCGCGGTGGCCTCGTCCCGGCCGTCGTCCAGGTGGGCCGCCGCCAGCACCGGCACAACCCCGACGTAGTGGCCGCGCTTGAGGTATTGCCCGGCCCAGCGCAGGCCTCGCCCCTTCAGCGGGGCCAGATCGAGCACCAGCGCGTGCGGCTGGACTTCCTCGCCGATAACCATCAGCGTATTTGCCAACTCCGCCAGCGGCGCGGCCAGCACCAGGATGTCGGCCGCGGCGGCGGCGCTGACCAGGTTCCACTCTGCCCGGTCAATCGCCCCCAGGCTTTTGACCTCCTCGGCCAGATCGCGGACGCGGTCGTGGCCGACGATGGTCAGACCGGGCGCCGCCGCCTTCAGCGCGCGGGCGATGGATACCCCTATCCGTCCCATGCCCACAATGGTTACCGTTTGCGCTTTCATGGATGCTCTCCTGCTGTCGTTGGTCGTTAGTCGTTGGTCGTCGGGTGTCTAAACCTATCGACTAACGACCAACAACCAATCTGCGTCATGTGAGAAATCTGCGGATTCTTCTTAATTCTGATCATCCGCCCATTGGAGGCGAGTCAACCACGCATCCCCCTCACCCGGCTTATCCTGATGCCGCCGGATGAGGTCAACCACGGCCGGACGGCTGCCGGCGGCCTCGGCCATCGCCGCGCCCCAGGCCGCGTGTTGGGCACGCACGACGAACGGCCGCCGCCACCCTTCCGGCGCGCCCTCGCCCCAGGCCGCCATCCGCTGCGGCACAAGCGCCTGGGCCACGACGATGAGCGTCCGATCCCAGGCCGACAGCGGGCAGCGCGTCTTGCCGACGTCGTGCAGCAGGGCCGCGACCAGCAGATCGGGATCATTATAACCCGCATCCCGCAGCATGCGTAACACACGGTAGGCGTGCCACTGGTCGCCCGGGGTGTAGCGGTCGAAGAGGGCGCGCTCCGGCCCACTGAGCGTCGCGGCGATCTCGCGCCGCGCCTCGTCGGGCAGCGGGCCGGCGGTCAGGATCGTCCGCAGCTGGCGGAGGCGGTAGGCGAGGCCCACGTTCAGCCGACCAGGAAGCGGGCCGCGGCCTGGACGGGCTGCCAGACCAGAACGTTCAAGACCTGCGGCACGAAGAAGACGACCGCGAACAGGATCATGAACCCAAACTGCTCCAACGGACGCAGCCGGTATACCAGTTCGGCCGGCAGGAGCGCGAACAGGATCTTCGACCCGTCCAGTGGCGGGACGGGGATCATATTGAAGAAAGCCAGGGCCAGGTTGATGAAAAGAAACTGTATCAGCAGAAAAGCGGGCGAGGGCAACGTGCCGCTGCTCGCCACGGCGTTCAGATCGACGAGGCCAAACCGGAAGAACATGGCCGCCACGGCGGCCATAATCAGGTTCGACGCCGGCCCAGCCAGAGCGACAATCGCCATCGACGTGCGCGGGTTGCCGCGCATGTTCATGGGGTTAACCATGACCGGCTTGGCCCAGCCGAAGCCGGCAATGATCAGCATCAGCGTCCCGAACGGGTCGAGGTGCTTGAGCGGGTTGAGGGTGATGCGGCCCATGCGGCGCGGCGTCGGGTCGCCCAGGTAGTCGGCCGTCACGGCGTGGGCCAACTCGTGCACCGTGAAGGCGATTAGCAAGACGACGATCCGGGCGATAAGGGTAGCAAGATCGATATTGGGCATTCACTGAGTATACAACGCCCGGCCATAGAGAATCCACTCACTGCGCTCGTAGTCAGGCAATTCATTGCCGTTCTTCGCACCCGTAGCGCAGCCATTCCTGGCTGCGTTTATCCCCCCCAGCCAGGCAAGGGGGGGCGACGGGTGCGAAGAACCGCAAAGGATTGCCAGACAACGAGCGCAGGGAGTGGGTTATCGATG
>NZ_JAYRVJ010000797.1:0-3034 GCF_041918635.1 Promineifilum sp. (SeqCode) | reverse complement strand
TTGCTGAAGCGGCGGCTGGTCACCTTCGGCTACTGCCTGCGCACGACTGACCCGCGGGAGCAGCTATTCGCCGTGCTGCGCCGCTACCAGGTGTTCGAGCAGGTCGAACCGTGGCGGCGCTGCTTACGCTGCAATGGGTTGTTACACCCTGTGGAGAAAGCAGCCATCTTCGACCATCTGGAGCCGAAGACGAAGCTATACTACGACGACTTCCAACAGTGTGAGTCGTGCGGACAGGTGTATTGGCGGGGGTCGCATTTTGGAGAATTGGCCGGGTTGGTGAAGGAGGTGGAAAGCATGTCATCATCTATCAGGGAGGATCAGCCATGACCAGTTGGACGGAATTTGCGCAACAGGCCCCGGAGTTGGCAGCCTTCGGCCGGGCCCGTTTTCAAAGCGGCGTCGCCTATCTGGGGACGATCCGCGCCGACGGCAGCCCGCGCGTGCACCCGGTGACGCCCATCATCGGCGAGCAGTTATTCCTGTTTATGGAACCCACCTCGCCCAAAGGCGCGGACTTGCGGCGCGATGGCCGCTATGCATTGCACTGCTCGGTTGAAGATTCGAGCGGCGGCGGGGGTGAGTTTTACGTCAGGGGGCGGGCGACGCTAAACGAGGATCCTGCAGTCAGGGAACAAGCAGTCCGGGCATCATCCTATGTCCCCCAGGAGCGCTATATTCTGTTTGTCCTGACGATTGAGTTCGCTTTTATGAATCGCTATGACGACGCACCACCAAATACGCTACGCTGGCGGGCGGCGGAATAATCTATGCGAGTAATTCGCTGAATTGAGCCGGGGTTAGAATCTCCAACCCGGCCACCTGCCCTCGGAGCGCCAGTAAATCTCTGTCGCCCGTCACCAGATAGTCGACCGCGCCCACCAGCGCGTAGGCCAAGAGATAGTCGTCCTTAATATCGCGCGTGATACTTGGAATCGGTTCCTCAATCTTTCTGATTCTTTCCCCATAAGTTGTCAAGACAGATAAGAAGGATTCCAGTTCCTTCGGCGAAATTCGACTTGCCAATCTACGCTTGCCCCGCACCGCAGTTACGAGTTCCTGAAGCAGAGGATCCGGTAATAGCAATGAAAAGCGACGCTCTTGAAAGGCATGAATAATGACCCTTATCGCTCCTTCCTTTTCTGACAGAAGCAGATAGCTGATAAGGACATTTGTATCGATCAAGACGCGCATTGTTAAGATTGGAAGATGACCTTCCCCTCATCAACCATGCGCTGTATGGTCTCGCGAGTGATCTCGTCAGCTAACTGCTCCGCCTCCTCAGTAGTTAGGTCGGCGTTACGAGCGCGGACTCTCTCGGCCAGTTCCTCCAATTGCCGGAACGCTTCCCTTCTTCGCGCCTGCTCTCGGAACGTCAGAAACTCTTCATACTCTCCATATGGCAAAATAACTGCCTTAGGCTCGCCGTGGCTTTCGACGACGACTTCATCGCGGTTATCAACTGCCCATTGGAGCATGGAACTTAGTTTGTTTTTTGCTTCGCTAACGGTTACGGTTTTGGGCATAGCTAATATCCTATTGTTACTGTTGATCTGGTCTGAAATATAGCCATTATAATAGCTTGAAGGTTAGCTTGTCAAGGATAGACCATGACTCACTACCCGCGCCTTCTTCGGCAACGCCATCGGCAACCTCGTCCGCCGCACCCCATCGAACTGGTACAGTGCGTTGGCCACGGCCGCCGCCGTCGGCACGAGACCGATCTCGCCCACGCCCTTCGCCCCATAGGGGCCGTACGGGTCGGGCACTTCGACGCCGATGATCTCCATTTCCGGCATCTCCTTGGCCCGCAGAATGCCCATCTGGCGCAGCCGCGTGCTCTTCGGCCGGCCGCCCTCCATGACCAGTTCCTCGCTGATGGCGTAGCCCAACCCCATGTGCAGCGACCCCTCCAACTGCCCCTCGAATAGCGTCGGGTTGTAGATCTTGCCGGCATCGTGGGCGGCGGTGATCTTGGCGATCTGCCCGTCGTCGTCCAGCGTCACCAGTTGCGTGGCGTAGCTGTAGGAGTAGTGGGTGACGATCTTGTCCGTTGCCTTGCCCGGCTTGGTTGTCCAGTCCACGATCCACGCCCCCTCGTACACGCGCCCCACCAGGTCGGCCAGCGTGTGCGTCTGCAACTCCTCGCGCAATTTGGTGGCGGCGTTAATGATGGCGTTGCCCACCAGCGACGTGGCCCGCGAGGCGGTGGTCATGCCCGCCTCCTGCCGCGAGGCGGTGTCCACGCGCACCTGGACGAGGCGCGGATCGATGCCCGTCTCGTGGCAGAGCGTCTGCACGGCAATGGTGTGCACGCCCTGGCCCATCTCCGTCCAGCCGTGGTCAATGGTGACACGGTCGGCGGCCTCGATGGTGATGCGCGCCTGTGAAGCGTCGGCCATGCCGTTGCCGACGCCCGTGTTCTTGATGCCGCAGGCCAGCCCGGCGTACTTGGCGGCGTAGAATTGGTCGCGCACGGCCAGTAGCGTCTCGCGCACTCCCGCGCCGCCCTCGATGATCTGGCCGGTGGAGGTCATATCGCCGTTCTGCAGGGCGTTGTTATAGCGGAACTGCCAGCGGTCGAAGCCGCCCAGCTCGCACAACTGATCGATGCAACTCTCCAGGCCGAATATCGCCTGGTTAACGCCGAAGCCGCGCATGGCCCCGCAGGGGATGTTGTTGGTGTAAACGGCGTAGGCCTGGATGTCGGCCGCGGGCACGTGGTAGGCTCCAGTGGCGTGGCCGGCCGAGCGCTCCAGCACCTTCATGCCCACCGAGGCGTAGGCCCCGGTGTCGCCGATGAAATTCACCTTGACGTAGGTCAGCTTGCCGTCCTGGTCGCAGCCGACGGTGTAGTCCATCCAGATGGGGTGGCGTTTCGGGTGCATGATGATGGACTCGTCGCGCGTCAGCCCCACCTTGACCGGCCGGCCGAGCGCATAAGCCATCAGCGCCGCGTGCCCCTGCACCGACAGGTCTTCCTTGCCGCCGAAGCCGCCGCCGTTGGGAACCAGCGTAATACGCACCTCTTCCA
>NZ_JAYRVJ010000796.1:0-2382 GCF_041918635.1 Promineifilum sp. (SeqCode) | reverse complement strand
TCTGGTGGACAGCGTCACCCTGGCCGCGCAGAAGCCCGACCTCTCTTACGGTCGCGCGTCCGGCGGCGGCTGGGCTTACTTCGACCCGCCCACGCCCGGCGCGGCCAACAACACGCCCGCCTTCGCCAGTTATGTCAACAACTATGCCGCTGCGCCGGTCTTCTCCGAGCCGGGCGGCCGCTATGCCGGGACGCGCCTGCTCCAGCTCAGCACGACCGAGCCCGGCGGCGTCATCCGCTACACACTTGACGGCTCCCGGCCGACCCCCAACTCGGCCGCCTATAGCACGCCCATCGCGGTCAGCGCCCCCACCGTCGTCCGCGCCCGCACCTTCGCGCCGGAACGCATCAGCAGCCCGACGGTCAGCCACACCTACCTGATCAACGTCCCGGCCCACCTGCCGGCCGTCTCCATCGCCACCGACCCGGCCCACCTGTTCGACAACACCATTGGCATCTACGTCGTCGGCACCAACGGCGTCAAGCACTGCTCCAAGAAGGCCAACTGGAACCAGCCCTGGCTGCGCCCGGCCAGCATCGAGGTATACGACACGGCTGGGACGCGGCTGGCCGGTCAGGACGTGGGCATCGAGATCCACGGCAACTGCACCCGCAGCTACAACATGAAGTCGTTCGAGATTAAGGCCCGCAAGGTCTACGGCGACAACGACATCGACTACGCCTTCTTCGCCGGCGACAAGCCGATGACCAGCTACAAGCGGCTTATCCTGCGCACCGGCGGTCAGGACGTGCGCAACACCCTGCTGCGCGACGCGCTGAGCAGCCAGCTGCTGCTGGGGCGCATGGATATTGACCGCAGCGCCTACCGGCCGGCCGTACTCTACATCAACGGCCAGTTCTGGGGCATCTACGGCCTCCGCGAGAAGATAGACGAGGACTACGTCGAGAACAACTACGGCCTCGATGAGGAGTTCGACTTCGACGCGCTGGAGGAGCAGGCGGACGTGCTGGCCGGCAACGCCGACCGCTGGAACGCATTCTACAACTACGTCAAGACCCACGACCCGGCCGACCCGGCCGTCTACGCCTATGTGAAGACGCAGATGGACGTGGAGGAGTTCATCAACTACCAGATCGCCGAGATTTACGCCGCCAATACCGACTGGCCGCACTTCAACATCCGCTACTGGCGCGGCTACGCGCCCGGCAGCCGCTGGCGCTGGCTGCTCTACGACATGGACGCCGGCTTCAGCAACACCATGGCCCGCGGCTACAACCACAACACGCTCAAGTTGGCGATGTCGCGCACGGGCAAGCGGGCCTACGGCTCGCTGCTGATGGTGCAGCTCTCGCGCAACGCCGAGTTTCGCGCTCTCTTCGCCCAGCGCTTCGCCGCTCATCTGAACACAACCTTCGCCCCGGCCCGCGTCACGGCGCTGATTGACAGCATGGCCGGGGCCATCGCTCCCGACATTCCCGCCCAGGCGGCGCGCTGGAAGATGCCGCGCAATGTGGCGACGTGGCAGACGGAGGTGAACAAGCTGCGCACCTTCGCCCAGAAGCGGCCCGACCCGGTGCGCGGCCACGTCAACGCCTACCTCGGCGCGCCCGGTCTGACCACGCTGACGGTCGTGGCCGGGGCCGGCGGCAACGTGCAGGTGGCCGGCGTGGCCGTGCCTGACCAGTACAGCGGCCTCCACTACCTGCATACACCCATGACGCTGCGGGCCACGCCCGACCCCGGCGAGTTGTTCGTGCGCTGGCAGGAGACGGGCCAGACGACGGCCGAGATTACCGTCACGCTGAACGGCCCGGCCACCTACACGGCCGTCTTCGAGGCCGAGCCGCCGCCACCCCCGCTGCCAGCGCTGGTCATCAACGAACTCCACTACCGCCCGGCCGCGCCGCAGACAGAAGCGGCCAACGAGTTCATCGAGATCTACAACGCCGACGCCGCCCCAGCCGATCTGAGCGGTTACACCATCGAGGCCGTCAGCTTCACCTTCCCGGCCGGCGCGACCATCGCTCCCGGCGACTACATCGTCGTTGCCGCCGAGAGCGCCGACCCGGCCTACGCCGCCCTGCCGGCTGGCAACGTCTTCGACTGGGTCTGGGGCAGCCTCGACAACCAGAAGTTGAGCAACAGCAGCGAGATGGTGGCCCTGAAGCACCCCGACGGCCGCGCCGCCGACAGCGTCGTCTATGGCGACGGCACGATGGACGGGACGACCCCCGACCCCTGGCCGGCCGCGCCCGATGGCGGCGGCCCCACCCTGGCCCTGCTCGACTCGACCTTCGACAACACCTTGTTCAGCAGTTGGGCCGCCAGCCGCGAGGCCGGCGGCACGCCCGGCGCGGCGAACTTCCCGCCGCTGCCGCCCCCGCCGCCGGTGGTCATCAACGAGATTCACTACAATCCGGC
>NZ_JAYRVJ010000795.1:0-2349 GCF_041918635.1 Promineifilum sp. (SeqCode) | reverse complement strand
CCCCCACAGCTGTTGCCGCGTCATCCCCGTCGCCCGCAGCGTGCCCAACTCGCGCGCCCGCTCCAGTTGCAGGCTCATCAGCGCGCTCAACACGCCGATGAAGGCCACGATGACCGCCAGCAGCCGCAGCGCCGACGTGATGGCAAACGTCCGGTCGAAAATCTCCAGCGAGCCGCGCCGCAACGCCTCGTTCGACTGCACCAGCACGTTCCGCCCGGTGTAGGCCGCGCCAATGTCGGCGATGAGCGCGTCCACCGATTGGCCTGGTTCCACAAATAATCCCACAGCCGAGATGGACGGGTCGCCCCACAGCGCCCGGTACTGGTCGTCGCTGAGGAAAATGCTGCCCTGGTCGGACGAGTAGTCGTAGAACACAGCCAGCACCGGGAAGTCCCGCGGCCCCTCAGCTGTTAGCAGCGTGACCGGCTCCGGCGGGATGGGCAGCGCCTCCTTCAGCACCAGCGCCTCGGAAATGATGATCCCCTCGCCCGCCTCCATGCGCGGCCACGGGTTGTCCAGCCCTTCGCGCACCCAGGCGTAGGGCCGGTTGCCCCGCGACACGTCGCCGTCCACCGCCACCAGCTGCACCAGCCGGCCGAACGCCGGCACGTCGATCTGCACCGTGTGCGACGTGACCGCCCGCGCCACCCCCGGCCACTCGCGCACCGCCGCCACCAGCTCCGGGTCGAGCGCGCCGCTGACCCGGTTGGCCGTCACCGTCGGCGGCGAGATGAAGATGTCGGCCTGCAACGTCTGGTCGAGCCATTGCACGACCGTGCCGCGGAAGGAGCCAACCATGATCGACACGCCGACGATGACCGACACGGCCGTCATCAGCGCGGCGATGGCGATGGAGGTGCGGCTGAGCGAGCGGACGATGTCGCGCGGGGCCAGCCGGCCGAGCGCCCCCAGCGCCCGCCCGCTCAGCGGCGCGGCCAGCCGCATCAGCGCCGCCGTGACGGGCGGGGCCAGCAGCGCCGCGGCGATGAGCACCGCGAACAGCCCACCGAAGGCAGTGACCAGCCCGCCGGCCCGCAGCCACAGCAGCCCCACCCCGGCCAGCGTCAGCGCGGCCCAGGCGACGACCAGCCAGGGCAGCAGCCGGCGGACGCGGCTCTCCAGCGTCGAGCGGCGCAGCGTGCTCTGCGGTGCGGTGCGGGCCGCCTCGACCGCCGGCACGAGCGCGGCGGCCAGCGCCGCCCCCACGCCCACCAGCAGCCCTCGCGCCAGCGTGGCCGCCGGCACGGTCACGTCCGTCACGTTGACGGTGAACCAGAAGTCATTGATGGTCTGGGTGATGAGGCCCACTACCCCCCGGCCCAGCAGCACGCCCAGCCCCAGCCCCAGCGCCGAGCCGATCAGGCTGAGCAGCGCCGCCTCGCCCAGAATAAGCGCGAACAACTGCCCGCCCGTCGCCCCCAGGCAGCGCAGGACGCCAAACAGGGGCCGGCGCTGGATGACGCTGAAGGTGACGGTGTTGTAGATGAGGA
Source organism: Promineifilum sp. (SeqCode) (assembly GCF_041918635.1). Classification (NCBI taxonomy): domain Bacteria; kingdom Bacillati; phylum Chloroflexota; class Ardenticatenia; order Promineifilales (SeqCode); family Promineifilaceae (SeqCode); genus Promineifilum (SeqCode); species Promineifilum sp. (SeqCode). The sequence continues at coordinate 859 of NZ_JAYRVJ010000795.1, read as the reverse complement.
ACATGCCGACGACCAGGGCCAGCATGCTCAGCGCCGTCAGGTTCAGCTCGAAGGCGGCCGTCATCTGCTGCACCGCGTTCTGGCGGGCGGCGGCCGTCTGGAGTGTCACCCCGGCCGGCAAGATGGCCGCGACCGGGGCCAGCGCTTCCTCGCTCTCGGCGATCAGGTCGATGTGGCTCAGCCGCCCCGGCATGTCCAACAACTCCTGGGCCGAGGCGATGTCGGTGAACAGGATGCCGCTCAGGGCGCGCTCGGTCACGCTGTCGGCCGGTCGCAGCAGGCCGACGACGCGCGTCGCCGCCCGCCGGCCGCCGACCTCGACCGTCAGCGTGTCGCCCAGGGCTACGCCGCTCGCCTCGGCCGCCGCGCCGGACAGGATGACGCTGTTTGGCTCGGTCAGAAAGGCGGTCAGCGCCGCCGGGTCCAGGCCGGACTCGCTCGACGCGTTGAAGTAGCCGCGGAAGGGCGGCTCGGCAAACGGGTCGATGCCCACCAGGCGCAGCGGCTGCCCGCCCAGTTCGGGCACGCCGACGTACCCCTCAACCACCGGCGCGGCCGGCGAGAAGCCCACCTCCACCCGCAGGAGGCGGTAAATCTCTTCGTCCAGTCCGGCCGGGCCGCCGGCGATGCGGTGGGTAGCCTTGCCGGTCACGGCGTCGGTGGACAGCTCGAACGCCCGCCGCGCCGAGCCGTTGGCCAGATCGATGGAGACCATCATGGCCACGCCGATGGCGACGCCCAGCACGAACAGCACGTACTGAAACGGTCGCCGCCGCAATCGCCGCCAGGCGAGGCGGTAGAGGGGGGTGTTGTGGGTCATGGTAGTCGGTGGTCAGTGGCGAGTGGTCAGTGGTCAGTT
>NZ_JAYRVJ010000794.1:0-1665 GCF_041918635.1 Promineifilum sp. (SeqCode) | reverse complement strand
TGTGACCGGCAGCGGCACGACCTACAACGTCGCCGTCAGCGGCATGACCGGCAGCGGCACGGTGATCTCCACTGTGCCCGACAACGTGGACGAGGACGCGGCCGGCAGCGACAATGAGGACTCGACCTCAACCGATAACGAGGTTACCTACAACGCGCCGGACACGACCGCGCCGACCGTCACCATCAACCAGGCCAGCGGCCAGGCCGACCCGACCAGCGCCAGCCCGATCAACTTCACCGTCGTCTTCAGCGAGCCGGTGACCGGCTTTACCGACGCCGACGTGACACTGAGTGGTTCGGCCGGGGCGACGACGGCCACTGTGTCCGAGACCGGCCCGATGAACGGCACGACCTACAACGTGGCCGTCAGCGGGATGACGAGCAGCGGCACGGTGATCGCCAGCGTCGCCGCCAACGTGGCCCAGGATGCGGCCGGCAACGGCAACACCGCCTCGACCTCCACCGACAACACAGTGACCTACACCGCCCCGGACACGACGCCCCCGGACACGACGATCAACGGCAATCCGCCCAACCCGTCGAATAGCGCCAACGCCTCGTTCAGCTTCACCAGCACCGAGGCGGGCACGTTCGAGTGCCGGCTGGACGGTGGGGTATGGACGACGTGCAGCAGCCCGCACAACTACACCGGGCTGAGCAATGGCAGCCACACTTTCGAGGTGCGGGCCATCGACGCCACCGGCAACACCGACCCCACACCGGCCAGCTACACCTGGGTGATCAACACCGCCCCGCCGCCCACCACGGCCATCTTCGTCTCAGCCGAAAAGGCGGGCAGCGTGCAGACTAACAGTCTGCCCTACGGCGGGGAAGATATCCTCAAGTGGAATGGTACAGCCTGGTCGAAGTGGTTTGACGGCAGCAACGCCGGGCTGACCGCCAGCGGCAACAAGGACAACATCGACGCCTTCTTCATCCCAAACTCGGCTAACACGTCCGTCATCTTCAGCCTAAGCGGCAAGGATCGCAAGCTGCCCAATATCAAGGACAAGCTGAAGGGCGAAGACCTGGTGCTGTGGGACGGAACGAAGCTCCACCTCTACTTCGAGGGGGATGAGGTCGGCCTGAAGGACTCCAGCGAGAACATCGACGCCCTCCACATCCTGCCCGGCTCGGCCTCGCCCATCGGTTCCAACTGCCAGGCGTATCTGCTCATCAGCACGCTGGGCAAGGGCGAGGTCAAGGACTACCGCAACAAGGCTCTGAAGTTCAGCGGCGAGGACGTGTTGGGCTTCTGCATGACCAACGACGGCGAGGACACGGCCGGCTTCTGGCACCTGGTGCTGGACGGCTCCAACGAGGGCATGCCCAAGGATTCGCTCGACAGCCTGTCGGCCAGCGCGGACGGGCAAACCCTCTACCTGACGACGAAGGGCACGTTCAACGTCGATGGCGCGGCCGGCGGCCACTCGATGGTCTACCGCTTCAACCGCGCCACCGGCCAGTTCAGCGGGCCGTTCTTCAACGCGCAGGCCAATGGGCTGAGCATTAAGGTAGACGGGTTGCAGGTAGACGGTACGCTACCGTAGGGGCGTGTAGGGCGGGTTGGCAACCCGCCCTACAACCCGCTCGTAGTCAGGCAATTCATGGCCGTTCTTGCGTGTGCGAAGAACGGCCATGAATTGCCTGACCATGAACCTAC
>NZ_JAYRVJ010000793.1:0-8930 GCF_041918635.1 Promineifilum sp. (SeqCode) | reverse complement strand
CTTCGGCGTCAGCGACGTGGAGGCGCTGGCCAAGGACACGCACAAGTTCGAGTCGCGCTACCTCGACTCCATGATCGGCCCCTACCCGGCGCAGCGCGAGCGCTACGTGGCCCGCTCGCCCATCCACGTCGCCGACCGCTGCAGCGCGGCGCTCATCCTCTTCCAGGGGCTGGACGACGAGGTTGTGCCGCCGGCCCAGTCGGAGGCGATGTTCCTGGCCGCCCGCGCCCGCGAGCTGCCCGTGGCCTACGTGTCCTTCGAGGGCGAAGGGCATGGCTTCCGCCAGTCGCAGAACATCCGGCGCGCGCTGGAAGCGGAACTGTACTTCTATAGCCAGGTATTTGGCTTCGATCTGGCCGAGCCGGTGCCGCCGGTGGCGATCGAGAACCTGCCCTGATCATTCAGCCCCGCGTTAACCAGTGTTAACGCGGGGCTGAACCGCTTTTCATCCCTTCTATCACATCGCGAAGATCGTCAGTTAACCAGCATGGTAGATTTTCGCTTGCCAGTCTGCCACAATGCGAGTGGAAGAAGAATCCACAGATTCCACAGATTACGCAGATTTAAGACACATCTGCAAAGCGCGAGAGACCGGCAAACATCCCGGTTTCATAATTCCTAATTCTTTCGGAGTCTCTATGCCCTCAGCCGCCCTGGACGGCATTCGCGTCATCGACCTCTCCCGCGTCCTGGCCGGGCCTTACTGCGCCATGCTGCTGGCCGACTACGGCGCGGACGTGATCAAGATCGAGCAGCCGGGCAGCGGCGACCCCACCCGCGCCTGGGGGCCGCCGTGGCTGGGCGACCAGAGCGCCTACTACCTGACCGCCAACCGCAACAAGCGCGGCCTGACGCTCGACCTGAAGTCGGCGGCAGGGCAGGGCGTCGCCCGGCGGCTCATCGCGTCGGCCGATGTCGTCGTGGAGAACTTCCTGCCCGGCGCGCTGGCCCGATGGGGGCTGGACTACGCCACCCTGGCCGCCGGCCAGCCCGGCCTCATCTACTGCTCCATCACCGGCTACGGCCAGACCGGCCCCTACCGCGACCGGCCGGGCTATGACTTCATGATCCAGGCCGAAGGGGGCATCATGTCCATCACCGGCCCGGCCGACGGGGAGCCGCACAAAGTCGGCGTGGCGATTGTGGACATCAGCGCCGGCCTGTTCGCCGCCTCGGCCATCCTGGCCGCGCTGCACCACCGCGACCGGACGGGACGCGGCCAGCACATCGACGTGGCCCTGCTCGACGCGCAACTCGGCTGGCTGGCGAACGTGGCGTCGAACTATCTGGTCGGCGGCGAGCCGCCCGCCCGCTACGGCAACGCCCACCCCAACATCGTCCCCTACGAGGCGTTCCCGACGGCCGACGGCTACATCGCCGTCGGCATCGGCAGCGACGCGCAGTACCGCCGCTTCTGTGAGCTGGCCGGGCGGCCCGACCTGTGGGATGAGCCGCGCTACCAGACGAACGCCGGCCGGGTGGCGGCCCGCGCCGAACTTATCACGCGGCTGCGCGAGGTGTTCGCGGCGCGGCCGGCGGCCGAGTGGCTGGCGGCGCTGGGCGCGGCGCGCATCCCGGCTGCGCCCATCAACGACATCCCCACGACGCTGGCCGACCCCCACGTGCGCGCCCGCGGCCAGGTGCAGGCGGTCGCGCACCCAACGCTGGGGCCAGTGCCGCAGGTCGGCCCCGTCGCCCGGCTCAGCGAGACGCCGGCTACGGTGCGCGCCGCGCCGCCGATGCTGGGCGAGCACACCGACGCCATCTTGCGCGAGGCCGGTTACGCGGACGCGCAGATCGATGAACTGCGCCGGACGGGCGTGATCTAGGGCTGGGACTCGGTTAATCGGTCGCCGCAGGCCCGCCAACCGCATCCAGCCGCGCCAGCCCGCGCGTGATAATCCGCCACAGCTCGACAGTCACCGGCACGGCCGCCGCGCCCCAGAGCGCGTAAGCTATCCCATGGAAAGGGCCGTACAGCGATTCCACAAAGATACTCGCCCAGAGGAACACGCCGCCCAGGTTGGCCGCGACCAGGCTGAACCAGTTGCCGCCCAACCGCGCCGGTTCGTCCGGCAGAAAGGCCCGCCGGAAGAAGTAGGGCAGCAGCGCGAAGCCGAACTGGAAGACCCAACCATAGATGAGCGCCTGGGGGGCGTTTTGCTCGATGGTCACCCCGGGCACGCCGCGGACGCCCAGCAGGATGAGCGGAGCCACTATCACCGGGGCGGAGATCCAAAAGTAAGAGGTGATCACGTGCCAGATGCCCGGCTCTAGTGCTCTCGCGCCTCTCCACGAGCCGGAGGGGGGCAGTATAAGCGGTCGGAGCATATTCAGCATCAGCCACAGTGTGGCCGTTTGGTGCAAGATCAGGCCCGGTACGGTGAAGTACAGGGATTGGAGCCACGGCCCGAGCACCAGGCCGAGCGCGCCGAAGACCGTCAGCCAGAAGATGGGCGTGACGGAGCGTGGCCAGGCCAACGGCCGCCCGGCCCACATGGCATAGGTGTCCACGATCAGCCCAGCAAAGACGAGCGACATCAGCCCCCAGCTGTTGGCGTGGATATGCGCCTCCAGCGGGACCGCGATGCGCAGCCAGTCGCTCCAGCCAAACCACAGGCCCGTGCCGATCAGAATGCCCAGCAGGAAAAAACTCAGCCCGGCGATGTAGAAGCGCCGGCCGTGGCGCTCCGGGGATGCCGCGTGTTCGGCGCCTACGGTGGGCCCCATGCGCCGCAGTTGATCGATCAGTAAGACGGCGGCGCTGAAGACGAGTGTGCCGCCGGCGACGATCAGCGCCTCGTTGACGATAGGGATGCCGACCAGCAATGTCAGCAGGCCAGCGTTGAGCGCCAGCCAGATATCCCAGCGAAACGCCGGCCGCGGCCGGCCGTGGCGGATGGCTACCAGCAGCGGCAGCACGCCGAATATGGTCTCGGTCATCGCGCCCAGCGTGATGAGATGGACGCGCAGCCAGCGCAGACCGTTGAACCAGGGCAGGAGATTGAGGCTGGTCAGCGACGCGTCGAGCGCGGCGATGACGGCCATGACGATAAATAGGCCCGACATCAGAAAGTAGAGAGTGGGCATGGCTCCTCCACAGAACACCGCGTCGTTTTGCTCGACGAGTAGGATCTTCCAGTTCGTCGCCGGATGGTAGATTTGTATGATAGCCGCTAAAGGCTGTGGAGTCGCCGACTTTTGTCGGGTAAAGCGCCGATCAAGCGGCGATTCGTTCCAGCGCAGTTCGATCAAGGAGGTGGATATGCTGCCGCTCGACGACGATAAGCCCATCAACTTCCAGACTCCTCAGTGAACGCTGCACCACGTCGGGAACCGTGCCTAACCGCGCCGCCAATTCCGCCTGTGTGAACCAGCGCGGGCGCGGCACCACATCACCGACAGCGCTCTCCAGCAATAGCCGCGCCAACCGGCCGGTGACGGGCCGCAGAGAGAGATCGCTCACCAGCGAAACCAGGAATAGCATTCGCTCCGCCATCGTCTCGATGACGCTCCCGGCGAAGTTGGGGTGTTCTCGCAGCAGGCGGGCCAGCGCCTCGTGGCGGATGAGATAGACTCCGGCCGGCTCTAGCGCCACGGCCGTTGCGGGATTAGGGCGGCTGGCAAAAACGCTTATCTCGTTGAACGTGTCGCCCGGTTCTAGCACGCGCAGCGTCTGCTCACGCCCGGAAGGCGACACCTTCACAACCTTGACGTAGCCGTAGTCAAGATAGTAGAGGTCGGGCTGCGCCTGTCCCTCCAGCACAATGACCTCGCCCGACTTATACTCGCGCCACTGCGTCGAGCGAATCAAGTCCAGCATGATGGCGTCGTCCAGATCCTCAAAGAATGGGATGTCGCGCAGGCGTTGCGCGAGCTGTTCCAGCGACGGGCGAGACATGGCCGGATTATACCGCATATTTACCGCCGGTTGGGTGGCGCTGCAAACCCTGCTACAATGTGGATTCGCTGCCCCATTTAAAGAGGAGCCACCCCATGATCACCCCACACCCCTACCGCGACGAAGCGGATTACTGGCGCGTCCGCGCCTTTTTGCGCGACGTGCTGCTGCTGAATGGCCGGCGCGAACTGTGTTGGACGACGGCCCGCTTTGACTACTGGCGCTGGCATGGCCTGCTTTCCATCCTGGAGGGGCAAGTGCCTATCGAGTCCGTACTCTATCTGTGGGAGGAGGACGGCGCGCTGATCGCCGCGCTCAACGGCGAGGATCGCGGCGATGCCTTCCTGCAGGTACATCCCGCGCGCCGGTCGGCCGCGCTGCTGGAGGAGATGGTCGAGGTGGCCGAGGCGCAACTGGCCGAGCCGGCTGAGGGCGGGCGCGTGTTGCGCGTCTGGGCCAACGAAGGCGATGCGCCGCTGGAAGCCATCCTCAGGCGCCGCGGCTACACCCCGCAACCGTGGGCGGAGACGCACCGCTGGCAGACGCTCGACCGCGAGATCGCGCCGCCGGTGGTGGCCCCCGGCTACACGGTGCGCCCGCTGGGCGGCGAGGAGGAGCTGCCGGCCCGCAGTTGGGTGTCGTGGCGCGCCTTCCATGAGGACGAGCCGGACGAGAAGTATGGGGGCTGGACGTGGTACCACACCATCCAGCGTATCCCGCTCTACCGGCGCGACCTGGATATCGTCGCTGTCGCGCCCGGCGGCGAGCACGCCGCGTTCTGCACCATCTGGTACGACGACGTGACGCGCACCGGCTACGTGGAGCCGGTCGGCGCGGACCCGGCGCACCGGCGGCGGGGCCTGGCCGCGGCCGTCGTCACCGAGAACCTGCGCCGCCTGCAACGGCTGGGCGCGACGCTGGCCTACGTGGGGGCCTACTCCGTCCGGGCCAACGCGCTCTACGGCTCCCTCGGTTTCGAGGCGTATGGCCTGTCCCGGCCGTGGGAGAAAGCCGGTTTATGAGAAAGAGAAAGAATCCGCAGATTACGCAGATTACGAGAATTAGCTGGCTCAGTTGGTGGCGAAAATAAAAGCGGCCTGCCGCAGCAGGCCGCCGGTAAAATGCCTTAGACGACACAGCACTTGTCTATACAGCTCCGAAGAATCTGTGTCATCTGTGAAATCTGTGGATTCTTCTTAGTTAGCGCTGGAGGTATCGACGACGGAGTTGGTGCTACCGTGCTCGTTCGGCACGTAGCCGTCGGCTGCGTTGTCGTTGACCCACTCGCTGTTGTTGATCAGGTAGCGGTACTGATAGCGGCCGTTGGCCGGCAGGCGCATCTTGACCGTGAACGTGCCCTTGCTCTTCTTCATGCCGACCGGCTCCCAGCCGTTGGCCTCGCAAACGAGAACGGCTTCCTTGGCCTCGCTCGGCAACTCAAAGGTGACTTCGTATTCGTCCTTCGACTTCATGTACTTCTTCTTCAGCATGATCCATTCTCCCTCAGTTAGGTAAACTCAATTCCGTATGGTTTTTGGAAAAGCGGTTGGGGTTGTCTGATAAGCTCAGTTGTGAAACCGGCTCCATTATGAAGGATGGCCCTGGCTATGTCAATACGCCCCCCGCTGAGGGGCAAGTTAGCGCGCCCTTTCTCAGCCGGCGTTCAGGAAGAGAGCAGGGGAGCAAGGGAGCGGGGGAGCGGGGAAGATGCCCGACTGTCGAGCTATAGGCCGATCAATAGCGTGCGCCTCCTCAGATGCGCGCTTTACCCCCATGCCGTCCGCATCTGAGGATGCGGACTCTGCGCTCCCCCGCTCCCCAGCACCCCTGCTCCCCCGCTCTCACTCCGGCCAATACAGCCCCGTCCCCGTCCCGTTGGGATCACCATCCGGCTCCGATGGCACGCAGCGCACCGCCTTGACGTTGACCAGCGCCTTGATCTGGTGCAGGATGCGCACCATCTGCCGCGGGCTGGTCACCTCTAGCTGCATCTCAATGCCGATCTCGCCGCGCCGCTTGTGCCGGTAGGTGCAGATGTGGGGGATGTTGATCTCCTTTTCGCGCATCAACCGGGTAATGTCATACAACAGTCCGGGCCGGTCAAAGACATCCACGTTCAGCATCACCGGCCGCGCCTCGCGCTGTTCCTCCACGCCCCAGCCCAGTTTCAGCTTGTGGGCCGCCACGTCCTGGTCGCCGCGGATGGCGTTGAGGGTGTGACACCCCTCGCGGTGGACGGTGACCGCCCCATCCTGGCGCAGATAGCCGATGATGGCGTCGCGCGGGCGCGGGTTGCACGTGGCGCAGAGGCGCAGCTTGCGGTTGTCGGCGTTGGTGATGATGAGCCTCGAGCCGTCGGGCGCGGTCACCACGTTGTCGATGGGCTGACATCGCCCCTCGTCCCAATGCACCGACATGATGCGGGTGGAAAGCACCGTTGGCAGGAGTTCGGCGCGGCCCAGGCGGTAATACAACTCCGTGGCGTCCTCATAGCCGACGAGCGAGGCGACAGTGGCGTGGTCGAGGCGCATCAACCCTAGCATCTCCAGCTCCCCTTGCAGGAGTTGGCGGCCCTGACGGATGGCCTCCGCCTCCGGCAGGCGGCGGAACCAGCGGCGGGCGTGCGTCCGGGCGTAGGTGGTCATGATGTAGCCCAGGTCTTCATCCAGCCAGGCGCGCTGGGGCTGGGCGCGATCGTTCTTGTAGATGCGCACCTGGTCACCGTTCTTCAGCGGGCGGTTGAGCGGAAAGAGCAGTTCGTTGACGTAAACCGCGCCGCAACGGTTGCCCAGTTCGGTGTGAATCTTGTAAGCGAAGTCGATGGGCGTGCCCCCCTCGACCAGATCGACCGCGTCCCCCTTGGGCGTGTAGACGCGAATTTGGTTAGCCAGCACGTCTTCCAGCGCGCTCTGGACGCTCAGGCCGGCGTCGTGAGGCTCCACGCTGATGCTGTCGCTGATGTTGGCGATGAACGCGTCCAGCCGCTCGGCCAGCCCCGTTGTCCACAGCGGCGAGCCGGCATAGTACCAGCGAGCCAACACGCCGATCTGCGCCACCCGATCCATGGCGACGGTGCGCAGGCGGATCTTGATCGGTTGGCCGTTGGTGTGGACGACGGTGGTGTGCAGCGACTGGTACAGGTTTTCGCGCTGGACGGAGATGTAGTCGTCGAAGCGGTGGGGCACGGCCCGCCACGTCTCGTGCAGATGGCCGAGCGCGGTGTAGCAGTCGATCTTGTTTTCCAGCAGCACGGTCACGCGCAACATCTGGTCAACGTCGCGGTAGCTCATGCCGTGCTTGAGCAGGTCTTCGTAGACGGTGTAGACGTTCTCCGGGGCCAGCTTGACATCGTGCACCGCCAGCCCGGCCTTGCCCAGACACGCCTCGATCTCGGCCCGCACCACGTCGAACAGCGGCTCCTGGTAGCGGCCCAGCCGTTCCAGTTCGGAGCGGATGGTTTCAAAGGCATGGGGTTCCAGCACCTTCAGGCACAGCGCCTCCAGTTCGCTCTTGACCTCCCACATGCCCAGGCGGTTGGCCAGCGGGGCGAAGACGGCCAGCGTCTCGTTGGCTTTCTCCTTTTGCTTGGCGGGGGGCATGGCGTGGATGGTGTGCATGTTGTGCAGGCGGTCGAAGAGCTTGATGATGACCGTGCGCACGTCGGCCGTCATAGCCGCGAAGAGCTTCTGGAGGGTGGCCTGCCGCAGTTCCTCGCTGGACAACTTCTTGCCCTGGGCCACGCCGCGCGTGACCTCTTTCAGCTTGGTCACCCCGTCCACCAGCTGCGCCACGTCCGGGCCGAACTCGGCGGCGATCTCCTCCAGCGAGACGCGCGTGTCCTCGGCGATGTCGTGGAGCAGGGCGGCCGAGATGGCGTCGGCGTCCAGCCGGTAGGCGGCCAGATAGGTGGCGACCTTCAGCGGATGGGTAAAAAAAAGCTCGCCGGTCTTGCGGCGTTGGGCGCCATGTTCCCGGCGAGCGAAATCGAACGCTTTCATCACTTGAAGGCGGTCGCTAGTGTCAAGGTAAAGACGAATAAGTCCTGTTAACTGCTCGGCGTCGGCAGTCATAACGTCCGGCTCGATCATAATGCGCAGCGGCGTCCGGCGTCCGGCGCGACGCGCCGTCACCCGACAACAAAAGCCCATTTACGGGGGCGTGATGTGACGATTCCCCATTATAGCGCCGACGAGTACTTTCGGACAGGGCCGCCGGGGCGAAATGTCTAAATTCGTGGCGTCCGGCTAACCCTGTTCTTTGCGAAAGTCGATGAACCGGTAGCCGACGCCGCGTTCAGTCAGGATATAGTGGGGATTGGCGGGGTCTTCTTCTATCTTCTTGCGCAGGTAGTTGATGTAGAGGCGCAGGTAGTGGGTCTCGTCGCGATACTCATACCCCCAGACTTTCGCCAGCAGCGTGTCGTGGGGCACTACCCAGCCGGCGTTCTGGATGAGGTGGTTCAGCAGGCGGTATTCGGTCGGCCGCAGGTCGATGCGCTCGCCGTTGACGATGACCTGATGCCGGTTGAAGTCGACCGACAGCCGCTCGTCGATGCGCAGCACCGTTCGCGGCGGCGGGGCGGGCCAGTGGGCGCGGCGCAGCACGGCCGCCACCCGGCTGGTCAGGACGCGCGGGCTGAACGGCTTGGTGATGTAGTCGTCGGCGCCCAGGGCCAGGCCGCGGGTAATGTCTTCCTCGTCGTCGCGCACGGTGAGCAGGATGACCGGCACGGTGGAGATCTCGCGCAACAGCTTGAGCGTCTCGAAGCCGTCCATCTCCGGCATCATCACGTCCATGACGGCCAGGTCGGGATTGAACTGGCGAATCTGATCCAGGGCGCGAATGCCGTTTTCGGCCTCGATGACCTGATACCCCTCCAGTTCGAGATTCATGCGGATGAAGCGGCGCATGCGCAGTTCGTCATCGACGATGAGGATGAGTTGCGGGGCAGTCGGCTCCAGGTTGTCGGGGACTTGTTCGACCATAGTGGTTTGTTTTTGGTAGGGCGGGTTTGAAACCCGCCCCTACT
>NZ_JAYRVJ010000792.1:0-2129 GCF_041918635.1 Promineifilum sp. (SeqCode) | reverse complement strand
TGACGTTCGCCAACGAGGAGATCGCCGCCAGCGTGCGGGCGATGAACGAGCCGGAATCGGCCGATGGGCGCGCCCTGTCGGCCGCTGTTGATGAAGCTTCCTGAACAAACCAACTACGTTCCAACTCTGATGGAGGTTGAAGTATGAAAGTAGTCGTATGCGTGAAACAAACGCCCAGCACGACCGCCACCATTTCGGTGAAAGGCGGCGTGGTCAGCTGGGAGGACCCGGGCGGCAAGCCCAACGTGGTGAACCCGTGGGACGAATACGCGATCGAAGAGGCCATCCGCTTCAAGGAAGATCGCGGCGCGTCCGACGCCGTCGCTCTGTGCGTGGGCGAGGCGTCCAGTGATGAGGCGCTGAAGACCTGCCTGGCCATGGGCTGCACCGAGGCCATCCTCGTGTCCGATCCGGCGCTGGCTGGCTCCGACACGCTGGGCACGGCCAAGACGCTGGCCGCGGCCATCGGCAAGATCGGCGGCGTGGAAGTCGCGCTGTTCGGCAAGCAGGCCATCGACGGCGACACCGGCCACACGCCGGTGCAGGTCGCCCGCGTGCTGGGCTGGACGCCGCTGACCTACGTCTCGGCCATCAAGGAAGTTGGCGGCGGCAGCATCACCGTCGAGCGGTTGACCGACGACGGCAAAGAGACGGTCACGGCCAAACTGCCGGTGGTCATCAGCGTCGTCAAGGAGATCAACGAGCCGCGCTACCCATCCTTCATGGGCATCCGCAAAGCGAGCAAGGCCGTCATCCCCACCTGGTCGGCGGCCGACGTGGCCGTCAGCGAAGCCGGCCCGGCCGCGGCCAAGGCCGACTGGTCGAACATCTATCCCGTGCCGCCGCGCGAGGGCGAGATCGAGATGATCGCCGCTGACAGCGTGGAAGAGCAGGCGCGCATCCTGGTCAACAAGCTGTTTGAGGAGAAGGTCATATGAGCGGCGGAGTGTGGGTATTCGTGGAAAATCGTGACGGCGCTATCAGCGCGATCAGCCGCGAGGCGATCGGCGCGGCGCGCGTCGTGGCGAATGACCTGGGCCAGCCGCTCACGGCGCTGGTCTTCGGTCAAAACGTGGGCGGGGCGGCGACGGCCGCCTTCGACCTGGGCGCGGACGCCGTGCTGGCCGCCGACGACGCGACGCTGGCCGGCGGCCGGCTGGAAGCGCTCGGCCCGCTGGTCGTTAAGCTGGCTCAGGAGCGGCAGCCGGCGGTCATCCTGTTCGGCGCGTCCACACGCGGCCGCGACCTGGCGGCTTGGGCCGGCGCGGACTTGAATACGGGCGTCGTCGCCGAGGCCATCGAGATCAAGGTGGACGGCGGCACGGTCAAGGCCACGCGCCCGGTCTACACCGGCAAGCTGCTGTGCGACACGTTCGTCAAGAGCGCGCCGCAGATCATCACCCTGCGCAGCCGGGCCTTCGCCCAGGCTGCCTCAACGGGCAAGACGGGCGCGCCGGAGATGGTCAGCGCGGCCGTGGCCGAAGACGCTATCCCGACCAAGATCGTCGGCTTCGAGGGCAAGGGCGGCAAGGTCAGCCTGACCGACGCTAGCAAGATCGTCAGCGGTGGGCGCGGCGTCGGCGGGCCGGAAGGCTTCGAGCCGCTGCGCGAGCTGGCCGAGGCGTTGGGCGCAGCGCTGGGCGCGTCGCGGGCCACGGTGGACGCCGGCTGGATTCCCTACGAGCACCAGGTCGGCCAGACCGGCAAGACGGTCGCGCCGGATCTGTACATCGCCTGCGGCATCAGCGGCGCCATCCAGCACCAGGCTGGCATGCGCAGCTCGAAGGTCATCGTCGCCATTAACAAAGACCCCGACGCGCCGATCTTCAAGCTGGCCCGCTACGGCATCGTCGGCGACCTGTTCAAGGTCGTGCCGGCGCTGACGGAAGAGTTTAAGAAGCGGCTGAACTAAGAAGTTGATAGTTGTTAGTTGATGGTTGTCAGTGGACACTGGCAACCATCAACTAACAACTATCAACTGGCAACTAACCACTTGACTGAAAAGACCGGCCTCGTCATCAAGTCCCAGAGCGGCTTCTTCACCGTCCAGCCTGACGACGGCGGGGAGCCTATTGTCAGCCAGATCCGCGGCCGGCTGAAGCAGGAACGCCAGCGCACTGACCTGGTGG
>NZ_JAYRVJ010000791.1:0-2892 GCF_041918635.1 Promineifilum sp. (SeqCode) | reverse complement strand
TGTACGTCCACCGTACGCGTCTGGCCGTGGTACTCGTAGCCCCAGGCCAGATCGAGCAACTGGTCGCGCGAGAGCACCTGGTTGGCGTGGTCGGCCAGGGTGAGCAGCAGGTCGAACTCTCTGGCGCGCAAGGCGATGGGTACGTCGTCGAGGCTCACCTCGCGGCTGGCGGGATCGATGGTGAGGCGGCCCAGGTGGCGGGGGCGGTCGCTCGTCGGCTTGCCGGCCGAGGCGCGGCGCAGAATGGCTCGCACGCGGGCCACCAACTCGCGCGGGTTGAAGGGCTTGGTCAGGTAGTCGTCGGCGCCCATCTCCAGCCCCACGATCTTGTCGATGTCCTCGTCGCGCGCGGTCAGCATCAGGATGGGCAAGTCGCTCTCCGCGCGAACGCGGCGGCACACCTCCCAGCCGTCCATCTCCGGCATCATCAAGTCCAGGATGAGCAGGGCGGGGGGTTCGCGCTGCGCCTCGGCCAGCGCCCGCGCGCCGTTCACGGCCGTCACCACGCGAAAGCCCTCCCGCTCCAGGTAGAGCCGGGCCAGATCGCGGATGTTGGCCTCGTCATCGGCGATGAGGATGGTGTCCATGGAAGTGGTCAGTGGTCAGTGGTTAGTGATCAGTGGTCAGCATCGAATCACTGACCACTGATCACTGACCACTGACCACTACTCTGCCAACGCCACACACTCGATCTCCACCAGCCCCCCCTTGGGCAGCGCGGCGACCGCGACGGTGGTGCGCGCGGGGAAGGGCTGGGGGAAGTGGCGGGCGTAGACGGCGTTCATGGCGGCGAAGTCGTCCATGGTGAGCAGATAGACGTTGGTCTTGATGACGCGGTCAAAACCGGTGCCGGCCGCGGCCAACACCGCCGCCAGGTTGCGGAGAACTTGCTCCGTCTGCGCGGCCACGTCGTCTCCGACCAGCGCGCCGCTGGCCGGGTCGAGGGCGGTTTGTCCGGCGGTGAAGATGAGATCGCCGGCGCGGATGGCCTGCGAATAGGGGCCGACGGCCGCGGGGGCGTTCTCGGTGTGAATGCGTTGCTTCTCCATAGGGGTCACTCTTTGGTCTGTTACTCCATTCGCTCGGGCAGCGGGGCGGCCGGCTGGTTGGGCGACTGGCCCGGCGTTCGCCATTCTCGTCCGCGCCACCACGCTATCATGGCGGTTACGCGCGCATGGCTCGCTTCCGCCCATAACAACACGATGCCGAATGTTACCAGAATATTGGTGAACAGGAAGAAGAGCAACTCCTCCAGGGGCAGGATGCCGCCCAAGTAGATGTTCAGTGATTGGGCCGGATCGATCGTCCACGTCCCGCCGGCAATGGCCAGCGTGTCGGTCGCGCTCAGGTAGAGGGTCAGCGGAATGATGGCCCAAGCCACCAGGCGGCGGTGACGCCACAGAATGTCGGCCCCGAAAGCCAACTGGAGCATGATGGGCGGCAAGGCCCAGACCAGTTGCAGCCCCAGGTAGGTTCCGGGATCCCACCCGCTGATCAGCAGGGCGACCGACCCCAGCCACACGACGCCTAGCGCCGCGGGCAACCACAGGCGTAGCGAGGCGCGCAACGGCTCCGGCTTGGCCGGCAACCGCCGCGCCAGGAACGCCAGCCACAAGCCGCCCAGGATGGGCTGCAAGACGAAGAAGGTATACTCCTCGATGGGAACCCAGCCCAGCGTCAGCCCCGTCACCTTGGCCGGGTCATACCACCAGACGCCGGTGGCGACCAGGTAGTTGTCCCACGGCGTGGTGTAGATAAGCGCGATGACGACGTGCAGCGCGATGGCGGCCCAGATGGAGACGCCGCGCAGGAGGGCGTCCCTTTGCCGCCCCTGCCGTCGGTCCCACAGCGCCACGGCCAACAGGATCAGGATGGGGATAACCAGGAACCGGAGCAGAAAACCAAAATAGGTCACAAGCGCCTCCGCGATACACGCAAAAAGACACCGGGATGCGGCTCCAGGGTCGCGCCCATGTAGGGCCGCACCCGCTGCCCGGTGCTCGCCAGATCGAACTGCTGCAAGATGCGGCCCAACACCACCTTCGCTTCCACCTGGGCGAAGGACGCG
Organism: Promineifilum sp. (SeqCode); assembly: GCF_041918635.1. Classification (NCBI taxonomy): domain Bacteria; kingdom Bacillati; phylum Chloroflexota; class Ardenticatenia; order Promineifilales (SeqCode); family Promineifilaceae (SeqCode); genus Promineifilum (SeqCode); species Promineifilum sp. (SeqCode). The sequence goes on along the minus strand of NZ_JAYRVJ010000791.1, from coordinate 824 downwards.
CCGATGCAGGCGCGCGGGCCGCCGCCGAAGGGGATGTAGGTGAAGGAGGACGGCCGCTTGGCCTTCGGCCCGAACCGCTCCGGACGGAACTGTTCCGGCTCGTCCCAGTAGCGCGGATCGCGATGGGTCAGGTAGATGGAGGCCATGACCCGCGTGCCAGCCTGTAGCTCGTAGCCGGCGATCTCCGTGTCCTCGGTGGCGAAGCGGTTGCCGACGTGGATGGGCGGGTAGAGGCGCAGCGCCTCCTTGATAACCATGTCCAGGTAGGGCAGCTGGCCGGCCCGCGCGGCGGCGGGGATGTCGCCATTGGGCGTCGCGTCCACTTCGGCCCGCGCCTGGGCCATCGCCGCGGGGTGTTCCCCCAGCAGGTGCAGCGCCCAGGCCAGCAGCGCGGTGCTCGTGTCGTGCCCGGCGATCAGCATGGTCAAAATCTGGTCGCGGATCAGGTCGTCGCTCATGCCGGGGACGCGGGCGAGTTCAGTCAACAAGTCTGTTGGCCCTGTCGCGTCCGGCTCCGGGCCGCCGGCCGCCAGCCGCTCGCGCCGCTCGCGGATGAGCCGGTAGAGGTAGGCATCCATCTCCTCAAACGCCCGCTGGTAACCGAAGCGGGGCATGTTGGGCCAGATGATCCACAGGCCGGGCGAGATGTACTTGATGGCGCGCAGGATGGGCTGCCACAGCCGCTCCAGGTCCGGGCCGAACTCCACGTCGAGCAGCGTGCCCATGAAAATGAGCAGCGCTACCCGCCGCATCTCCACCAGCATGTCGCGCACCGAACCGTCGGCCCAATCGGCCGTCACCCGGTCGGTGTACGCCTGCATGGC
>NZ_JAYRVJ010000790.1:0-5396 GCF_041918635.1 Promineifilum sp. (SeqCode) | reverse complement strand
GCTGTTCATCTCCGTAGCCAGGATGGCTTTCTGCTGGGCATCTACTTTGGCGTAAATCATGCGCTTGCTCTCCGTTTTCGAAGAGCATCGCGCGCTCTAGACTTTTGGTAAAGTTATCAAACCTTTCGAATAGTTACTTAAGACTCAAAATTGCCTGACTACGAATGGGACAGGCGGTGAAAAGGAACGTGGGTGAACAAAACAGGCGGTGAAGCGGACGGGCTAAGAAGCCCGTCCCACGGTACATACGATCCGCGCGCCTGGCTGGTGTGGTTGCTGGCCGGCGGGCTGCTGGTGCTGGGGGCGCGCAACCCGCTCTATCTGGCCCTGCTGCTGGCCGTGTCGCGCGTGGTCGAAAGCGCCTGTTCGCCGGCGGCGGGCGTCTGGCGGCTGCCCTTCTGGCGCATCAGCGCCCTCATCCTCGTCTTCTCTACCTTGTTCAACCTGCTGACCGCCCACATCGGCCAGACGGTGCTGGCGACGCTGCCGGCCGGCTGGTGGCTCATCGGCGGGCCGCTGACGCTGGAGGCGGCCGTCTTCGGCTTCGTCAGCGGCCTCAGCCTGGTCGCCTTGCTGTCCTTCTTCCTGGCCTTCAACGCCATCGTGCCGGCGAGCCAATTGGCCGGCCTGGCCCCCGCCGCGCTGCACGAATTGGGGCTGGTGCTGCTGGTAGCCCTCACCTACGTGCCGGAGACGGTGCGCCAGTTCCAGCGCATCCGCGAGGCGCAAGCCATCCGCGGCCACCGGCTGCGCGGCCTGCGCGACTGGCGGCCCATTGTCATCCCGCTGCTGGTCGGCGGCCTGGAGCGCGCCCTGAATCTGGCCGAGACGATGGTCGCGCGCGGCTACGGCTCCACGGCCCAGGTGGGCATGCCCCTGCGGGCGCGGCTGTTCCTACTGCTGGCGCTGGCGCTGACCCTGGGTGGCGCGCTACGGCTGGTGTGGGGCGGAGCGGATGGCTGGGCGCTCATTGCCGGCGGCGCGTTGGCCGTCGCCGTGGCCTACCGTGACCTGAGCCGGCGCGCGCCGCGCACCCGCTACCGGCCGCGCCGCTGGACGTGGGCCGACAGTGTGGTAGTGGCCGCCGCGCTCTTGCCCCTGGCGCTGCTGCTGCCGCTGCCCGGGCTGGGTGGGGTCGCGCTGGGCTATGCGCCCTATCCCCGTGTGGGCTTGCCGCCGTTTCATCTAGTGGCCGGGTTGCTGTGTTTGGGGTTGGCCGCGCCGGCGGTGTTGGCGCTGGGCGGGCCGGTCATGCCCGCTGTGGAGAAGAGATGATTTCGATTGAGCGACTGACTTATCGGTATCCTCAGGGGGAAGGACGGGTTAAGAAACCCGTTCCACCGGCGCTGAGTGATGTGAATTGGCGCGTGGAGGACGGGGAGTTCGTGCTGGTGGCCGGCCCGTCCGGTTCCGGCAAATCGACGCTGCTGCGCTGCCTCAACGGCCTGACGCCCCACTTCAGCGGCGGCGTCCTGACCGGTCGGGTCACCGTGGGCGGCGCACACGCCGTCCCCGGCGTCAACGCCGTCCCCGGCGTCAACGACGTCCCCAGCGTCGATGCCGTGGCCGCCGGGCCGCGCGTCCTCAGCCGGGTGGTGGGCTTTGTCGCCCAGGACCCCGACGCGCAGGCGGTGCTCGACCGGGTGGAAGCGGAGATCGCCTTCGCCCTGGAAAACGCCGCCGTGCCCCCGGCCGAGATGCGCGTGCGCGTGGAGGAGGCGCTCGACCTGGTCGACCTGGCTCCCTTGCGCGACCGGCCCATCCACACGCTGTCGGGCGGCGAGCGGCAGCGGTTAGCTATCGCCGCCGCGCTGGCGCTGCGCCCGCGCGTGCTGGTGCTGGACGAGCCGACGAGCCAGCTCGATCCGCAGTCGGCCGAGGACGTGCTGCGCGCCCTCGTCCGGCTGAACGAAGACCTGGGGCTGACCATCGTGCTGGCCGAACACCGGCTGGAGCGCATCGTACGCTACGCCGACCGGCTGACCTACCTGGAGCGCGGCCGGATCGTGGTGGACGCGCCGGTGCGCGAGGCGCTGGCGCTCATCCCCACCGGGCCGCCGCTGGTCACGCTGGCGCGGGCGCTGGGGTGGCAGCCGCTGCCAGTGACGGTAAAGGAGGCCAAGCCCTTGGCGCAGGCAATGCGGGCCCAGGCCCGGATCGCCGGCGTTCCACCGGCCTCTTCTGATGGTGTTGCCGCCGTCCCAGCGGCGATCCAATCGGGGCCGCCGCTGCTGGAGGTCAATGACCTGCGTTTCGCGTACAATGGCCGCCAGACCCTCAACCATGTGAACCTCACCATCCATCCGGGCGAGGCGGTGGCGCTGGTCGGCCGCAACGGCGCGGGTAAGTCGACGCTGCTGAAGTGCGTCGTTGGCCTGCTGCGCGGCCAGGCGGGCGAGGTGCGCGTCAACGGCCGCACCACGCAAGGGCGCGACGTGGCCGACATCTGCCGCGAGGTGGGCTACCTGCCGCAGAATCCCGATGACCTGCTCTTCGCCGAGACGGTCGCCGACGAGTTGCGCGAGACGCTGCGCAACCACCGCCTGCCCGAAGCGCCGGCCGAGCTTGACGGCCTGATCGAACGGCTGGGACTGACTGAGTTCGCGGACGTGTACCCGCGCGACCTGTCGGTAGGGCAGCGGCAGCGCGTGGCCCTGGGCGCGGTGACGGTGACGCGTCCGCGCCTGCTGCTGCTGGACGAGCCGACGCGCGGGCTGGACATGCCGGCCAAGGAAGCGCTGGTGGCGATGTGGCGGCGCTGGCTGGCCGAGGGCGCGGCGCTGCTGCTGGTGACCCACGACGTGGAATTGGCCGGGCTAATCGCCGACCGGACGGTGATGCTCAGCCAGGGCGAGGTGATCGCCGCCGGGCCGACGCGCGCGGTGCTGGGCAGCTCGCCCCACTTTGCGCCGCAAATCGCGCGGCTGTTCCCGGAGACCGGCTGGCTCACCGTCGCCGACGCGCTGGCGGGGTTGGGAGAAGAGTGATCCGCAGATTTCGCAGATTACGCAGATTGAAGAGGCTCACGCAAAGTACGCCAAGAGCGCCAAGAACGCAAAAATAAGATTTCTTCTTTGCGTTCTTGGCGTACTTTGCGTGAGCCTCTTCGAGAGGAGAGAAATTCATGCCGCGACTAACGAAAATCTATACCAAGCAGGGCGACGCCGGGCAGACGAGCCTCAGCGGCGGCCAGCGCGTGCCTAAGGATTCGCCGCGCGTTGACGCCTACGGCACGGTGGACGAGCTGAACTCCGCGCTGGGCGTAGCCCTGGCGACGGGCCTGACGGAGCGGCTGGCGGCCGTGCTGCCGGAGATTCAGAACGAACTGTTCCACCTCGGCTCCGACCTGAGTTTCCGCGAGGAGGACAAGGCCCAGTACCGCGTGCCGCAGATCGAGGCGCGCCACGTTGAGCGGCTGGAACGGCTGATCGACGAGATGACGGCCGTGGTCGGCCCCTTGCAGAACTTCATTCTGCCCGGCGGCTCCCTGGGCGCGGCCCACCTCCACGTGGCCCGCACCATCTGCCGGCGCGCCGAACGGCACTGCATCACGCTCATGCGCGAGGAGGCGATCGGCCCATTCGTGCTGCCTTACCTGAACCGGCTATCGGACGCGCTGTTCGTGATGGCCCGCCTCGAGAACCACGCCCGCGGCGTGCCTGAGCCGCTGTGGGATAGCAGGGCCTAATCGGTGAAAGACCTGACAGGTGGGCCGCCACTAGTACTATGACAAAAATTGAGCCTGGTGGCCGCCCCCTGTGAGGTCTCGGCATGGCCTGAAACGGGAGATCGCACTACAATTCCCATCGAAAGACCTGAGAGGTGGGCGGCCAATGGTGCTCTGATGACAGTGAAACTGGTAGCCGCCCACCTCTCAGGTCTACGCACTCATTGTATGGAGAAGGATCGCATGTTGCAGAATCTCATGGTAGCCGCGCTCATCGTGATCGTCTTGTGGGTACTTATTTTGGGCATCTATCTCGTCGTGGTGCGCCGGCAGGGTGACGTGGCCGCCCAGATGAAGGCATTGGAGGCACAACTGGATCAGGCCGAGCGGGAGGCGGAGCAGCGCTGAGATGGGTTACTTACCAGGACGCGCACTACGGGGCCTCGCGCGTGGGCTGGGCTGGATCGCGGCCCTACTCATCTTGATGACCCTGGCCGCTTGCGCCGCGCCGGCTGACGAGCCGGATGCCTGCGACGCCCCTGGCATCCTCTTCACCGACGACTTCAGCGGCGACCTGGACTGCGGCTGGGCCACCTACAACCGCGGCGGCGGCGCGGCGGGCATGGAGAACGCGGCCATGCAGCTGAGCGCCAGCCAGGCCGGCCAGATCTGGTGGACGAACCCGGGCCGCGACTTCGACGACGTGGTCATCGCCGCCGAAGCGCGCCAGGTTGCCGGCCCCAATAACAACGCCTATGGCCTCATCTGCCGCTACCAGAACGAGGAGAACTTCTACGTCTTCCTCATCAGCGGCGACGGCTACTACGCCGTCGGCAAGTACCAGAGCGGCGGCGAGACGATCACCTACCTGACCGAGAATGGGCAGTTCCAGCCGAGCGACGCCATCAACGTCGGCGTGGCCTCCAACGAGTTGCGCGTCTCCTGCATCGGCAGCGAGTTGAGCCTGGAGGTGAATGGCATTCCGCTGGTGACGGTGACCGACCCGACCTTTGTCACCGGCGACATCGGGCTGGCGGCCAGCACGCTGGAGGCGGGGGCGACGATTATCGAGTTCGACAATGTCCAGGTTACCGCCCCGTAGCGCCGCGCTACCCTTTCTCATGGGTCTGATGCTGCTGGCGTCCTGTGGCGGCCGGCCGCTGCTGCCCGATGCCGGCGGCTCGACCTCAGTTGGCAGCGTCTCGGCCACCGCCGGCTCCCCCGCCGCGCCCGTCGCCGCCGACGGCCCCTACCTCGACGAGTTCATCCCCGGCCGCACGGGCAACTGGCTGCTGGAGGGAGACGCGCTGGGTTCGACGGCCATCGTCAATGAGCAGATGGTCATCACCGTCGCCGCGCCCAACACCATCCAGTACACGGCCCTGCCCGACTACACCTTCGCCGATTTCGTGCTGGAGGTGGACGTCTGGCAGCGGGCCGGGCCGCTCGACAGCAGCTATGGCGTCCTGTTCCGCATGGTCGATGGGCAGCAGTTCTACCGCTTCGAGATCAACGGCAACGGCCAATACCTGATCGAGCGGCGCGACGCGGACGGCGTCTGGACGCGCCTCGTGCCCGACTGGACGGCCTCGCCGGCCCTCAACTCCGGCCTCAACGTCGCCAACCGGCTGAAGGTGATCGCCGCCGGCTCCGACCTGACCTTCTACGCCAACGACATCCTGTTGACCCAGATCAGCGACGCGACCTACCCGGGCGGGCTGATCGCCCT
>NZ_JAYRVJ010000789.1:0-18260 GCF_041918635.1 Promineifilum sp. (SeqCode) | reverse complement strand
GGGCCAGACGGACGCCCGCAGCGACGTCTATGCCCTGGGCGCGACGCTCTATACGCTGCTGACCAACCGGACGCCGCCGGAGAGCGTGGCGATGATGGCTGACTCAGGTACACAACTACCGCTGCCGCGCCAACTCAACCCGGCCATCCGGCCACTGACCGAGCAGGCCATCCTCCAGGCAATGGCCTTGAGCAAGTCCCAGCGCTTGCAGACAGCCGAGGCTTTTCGCACGGCGCTCCAGCCCTCCACGCCGGCGCCTCTAATCCGCGGCATGGCTGCAGGCCGGGTTACCGCGGCCCACCTGACCAACGGGTTGGCCGCGCCGGCTGAATCGGCCACATCCCACTCTCCTTCCCGGCCGTGGCCGCTGATGGTGCTGGTGGGACTCGCGGCGCTGGCGCTGCTGGCCTGGGGAGTGTGGGCTTTGATCCAGTCTGTTGAACCAGAGCCAATCAGGTTGGCCACCGTCCAGCCCGCGCCGACCGGCCTGCCGGCGACGGTCGCGCCGTCGCCCAACACCCCGCCGGCATCTACTGCGCCGGTTGCGACAGAGCCGGTCGCGACGGAGCCGGCTGCAACCGCGCGGCCTACTCTCTCCCCAACACCTGCCCTCGTCCCAGGCCAGGCGCGGGTGCTGATACTGCCGGACGGGACGCAGGTAGAACAGGTCTACGCGCCGGCCGGGTCGTTCCTCATGGGGCGCGATGACGGCCTGGAAGAAGATGAGCGACCCGCGCACCCGGCGACGCTCGATGGCTTCTGGATCGATCGGACAGAGGTGACCAACGCCCAATTCGCCGCCTTCGTGGCCGACACGAGCTATCAGACGACGGCCGAGCGGCGTGGCGGCGGCGAGACCCTGACGGCGGGCAACGCCTGGGGCTTTGTGACTGGCGCGAACTGGCAGCACCCGCGTGGCCCCTCCAGCACCCTGGACGGCCAGGAGTTCCACCCGGTGGTGCTGGTGACGTGGGAGGACGCCGACGCCTTCTGCCGCTGGCGCGGCGGCCGGCTGCCGACGGAGGCTGAGTGGGAGTATGCCGCCCGCGGGCCGGACAGCCGCCAGTTTCCCTGGGGTGACTTCTTCGAGACGTCGCTGCTCAACTACTGCGACGACAACTGCCCGACCAGTTGGTCTGACAGCCGCGTCGATGATGGCTACGCCTTCACCGCGCCGGTCGGCAGCTATCCGGGCGGGGCCAGCTGGATCGGCGCGCTGGACCTGATCGGCAACGTCTACGAGTGGGTGAACGACTGGTTTGATGAGGGGTACTACGCCCGCTCGCCGGCCGAGAACCCGACCGGCCCGACCGACGGTGGGCATAAGGTGCAGCGCGGCGGCAGCTGGCGCGACTACGACGACGTGACCTACGCCGCCTACCGCTTCAGCGACCCGGCCACTACGGCCGACTTCAACACTGGCTTTCGCTGCGCGAGCACGGAGTGAAGCAATTCCCCGCTGATGACGCAGATTGGGCGCAGATTTTCGCCGCCAAGCATTCTTAATCTGCCTAATCTGCGTAATCTGCGGATTCTTCTTTCTTCGAGAGGACAGAATGGCGCTCAATCCCGGAACCGTGATCAATAACCGCTACCGCATCGTCCGGCTCGTCGGCCAGGGCGGCTTTGGGGCCGTCTACCGCGCCTGGGATCTGTCGTTGGGGCAGCCGGTCGCCCTGAAGGAGAACGCCGACGCCGGGGTGGAGTCGCAGCGCCAGTTCGAGCGCGAGGCCAAGCTGCTGGCCGGCCTGCGCCACCCCAACCTGCCCGTCGTCATCGACCACTTCATCATCCCCGGCCAGGGGCAATACCTGGTGATGGACTACGTCGAGGGCAAGAGCTTGAGCGCCTTGCTGGTCGAGCGGGGCGGCCGGCTGCCGGAGCCGGAGGTGCTGCCCTGGGTGCGCCAGGTGTGCGACGCCCTCACCTACCTGCACACGCGCACCCCGCCGGTCATCCACCGCGACATCAAGCCCGACAACATCATCCTGACCGGCGACGGGCGGGCCATGCTGGTCGATTTCGGCATCTCCAAGGTCTACGACCCCGGCGGCTCGACGACCGTCGGGGCGAAGGCCGTCACGCCCGGCTACAGCCCGCCGGAGCAGTATGGCCGCGCCGGGACGGACGCCCGCAGCGACGTATATGCCCTGGGTGCGACGCTCTACACCCTGCTGACGGGGCAGGTTCCGCCGGATGGGCCGGACTTGAGCAGCGGGGCGCAGGCGCTCACGCCGCCGCGACGGCTCAACCCCGCCATCAGCGAGGAGATGTCGCAGGCCATCATGGCCGCCATGATGCCGTCCATCAGCCAGCGGCTAGGCAGCGCCACGGCCTTCCGGGACGCGCTGACCACCCGCGTCTTTGTCTCGCCCCAGCAGACGGCGCGCCCCGCCTCGGCGCCTGTGCCGGTCAAGAAGCGCCGCGTGTCGCGGTTGGTGTGGCTATTGGGCGCGCTCATCCCGATGGCCGTAGCCGTGGCCTGGGTCTGGATGACCTATGGCAACCCGTTCGACCGGCTGAGGGCCGCCGAACCCCCGGCAGCGATTGTCGGCGGCGCGGAGACGCCCGGGGCGCCGGTCATCGCCGTGGCGACGGAAGCGGGGACGCCGATTACGACCGCGACAGTCGAACAGACGCCGAGCGCCACCGCGCCCGCGGCGACGACCACGGTCGCCCCGACCAAAGAGACGGCGGCTCCCGCCGCTTCGTCCACGACTGAGGCCACCACGGCGCAGCCTGCCGACGTTCCCGCGGCGACGGCTACCCCGACCCCGCCACCGGCCACGGCTACGGCTACGGCTACTCAAGTAGCGATTTCCGAGCCAGCCACCACCGCAGACTGGAAGCACATCAACCAGCCGTGGGAGCAAGACGGCGTGTCGCTGACGGCGCGGACGCTGGAGATACGGCCGGAGAACGACTCCCAGAACCCGGCGGCACGGGTCTGGTTCCGGCTGGTGAACAAGACGGGCCAGCGGTTGTTGGTCGAGATCAACTGGGCCAACATCTTTCTGGAGGACAGTTTCGGGACGCGCTACGTCGACTTCGAGGGGGGCGAGACGACGTCGGTCTGGGTTGAGACGGGCGCGAACTACGACTTCGACCGCCAATACACCGTGACGCCGGGCCAGCGCAGCCGCGTTCCCGGCGACGCGGCTTTCGTCCAGGTGACCGTGACCGAATTCTCGCGGGTTAAGGATGCGCGCTGGCAGTACCCCATCAACGCCGCCTTGCAGCCGGTGGTCGGGCCGGCCGAGGGCGAGGCCAAAACCGTCGGCGAGGCGTGGGAGCAAGAGGGGCTGGCGCTGCGGCTGGCCGACATCCGCGTGTTGGCCGAAAGCGACAGCGGCGACGCGGCGGCGCGCGTCTGGTTCGAGCTGACCAACACCACCAACCAGGAGTGGCTGGCGGAGATCGACTTCGGCCACATTTACCTGACCGATAGCTTCGGCCGCCACTTCGGCGATTGGGACGGCGGCGGGATTTTTGCCCGGTCTATCCGGCCGGGCGACACACTCCGCTTCGACCGCTACTACAGCGAGATGTCCGGCCGGCGCAGCCGCATCAGCCGGGGCACGGGGAACGTCGTGGTGACGGTGGAAAGCCTCGGTCGCCTGACCAACGCGCTGTGGAACGTTCCGGTCGACGTCCGCCTCTCTACCGTGAACAGCGCGGGGCGCGAAACGCCCTTGAACATCAACCAGGCGTGGGAGCAGGAAGGCGTGTCGCTGACGGCCCGCACGCTGGAAATACGGGCCGAAAGCGACTCTCAGGAGCCGGCGGCGCGCGTCTGGTTCCGGCTGCTCAACAAGACGGGCCAACCGCTGCTGATCACGCTCGACTGGAGCAAGCTCTATCTGCAAGACAGCGCCGGGACGCGCTACGTCGATTTTGAGGGGGAGGGGATGACCTCGGTTTGGGTGCAGACGGGACAGGTCTACGACTTCGACCGCCACTACACCGTGACGCCCGACCAGCGCAGCCGCGTCCCCAGCAACGCCGCCTTTGTGCAGGTGGTCGTCGAGGGACTGTCGCGCATCAGCAACGCGCGCTGGCAGTATGACATCAACCCCAACTTGCAGCCGGTGGCGGAGCCGGCCGATGGCGCGACCAGGGCCGTTGGCGAGGCGTGGGAGCAGGACGGTGTGGCCCTGCGGCTGGCCGACCTGCGGGTGCAGGCGGAGAGCGATTCGGGCGACGCGGCGGCGCGGGCCTGGTTCGAGGTGACCAACAGCACCGCCCAGCGGGTGATCGTCGAGATCGACCTCGGCCACCTCTACTTGACCGACAGTTTCGGCCGCGTCTTTGGCGATTGGGACGGCGGCGGGCTTTACGCCGTGACCATCGAACCGGGCGCTACGGCCCGGTTTGACCGCTATTACAGCGAGATGTCGGGCCGCCGTAGCCGGATCACCCGCGGAGCGCTCTTCGTGCTGCTGCACGCCGACCGGACGATGCAGTTGGAGAACGCCTTGTGGCGCGTTAACATCAACCGCTAAAAGTGCGACCCACTTTCCGAAGCGGGTTGCACTTGTGGCTGCCTACCAGTCAGGTCTGAACAGTGCCTACTCCGCCCGATTCTACTATAATGGCTTTGGTAACTTTTAGGCTTGGAGAGATAGTTATGAGCGTAGAGTACGAGAGCCTCGAAAACATACTGGACCGGATCAGGCGGCTTCCGCCGGAGTATCGCTTACGGCTGATGCAGGGAATTCTCGACACACTGATTCCGGCAACACCACCCCAATCTCCCCGAATCCTCCAGTATGGCGAGTACAAAGACTTTGACGGACCCATGTCAACCTTTGAAGACTACGCCGTAGCTGAGTGGAGGCCCACCGAGAAAGAATTGAATGACGAGTAGTTTCGTTCTCGACACCCATGCGTTGCTCTGGTATCTGGAAGGCAATCGGCAGTTAGGTCAACGAGCACGCAAGATCATCGCCACGCCGGAGAGTCACTTAATCGTGCCAATCATCGCTCTCGCGGAGGCGGACGTCATTATTGACCGGCGTCGAACTAAAATCCCCTCAATTTCGCACCTGCTAGATAGCCTTGCCGGTGATTCACGCTTTGAGATTTATCCCCTTACCCTGGCTGTCTTCAAGCGAAGCCTCTCCTCCGATGCGGCGCGCATACCTGAATTGCATGATCGACTGATCGCCGCTTCCGCATTGTTGCTCCGTGATCTTGGACATGACGTCAGGTTGGTTACTAGAGATCAAAGCCTGACGGAAGCCAAGCTGTTGCCGGTGATCTGGTAGTCTCTGCGGTGCGCAACACAGGTGAACTGGCTAGAATCCCCTCTTTGAGGCATCATTACCCCCATGCTCCAGCCCGGCCAACAAATCGAGAACTACCGCATCGACGAGATTATCGGCGAGGGCGGCATGGGGGCCATCTACCGCGCGACGGACGTAAACCTGATGCGCCCCGTCGCCGTCAAGGTGATGCACAGCAACCTGGTGGCCGACCCCTCCTTCCAGGGGCGCTTCCTGCAGGAGGCCCGCGCTGCCGCCCGCCTTGACCATCCCTCCATCGTCCGCGTCTACCACTTCGGCCGCGAGAGCGGGCTGCTCTACATCGTCATGGAACTGGTGGACGGCCTGAGCCTGGGAGCCTACCTGCGCCAACTGGCCCGGCTCAACCAGGTCGTCCGGCTGGAGGAGACACTGACGCTGGTGGCCCAGGCCGCCGACGCGCTCGGCTACGCCCACCGCCAGGGGGTTGTCCACCGCGACGTGAAGCCTGACAACATCCTCGTCAAACGCCTCGACCAGCCCGACCGGCCGGGCGAGTCGCCACTGCGGGCGATGGTGACCGACTTCGGCCTGGCCAAGCTGGTCGAGGTGGACAATGAGACGCAGGCCGGTCTGATGATGGGCACGCTGCCCTACATGTCGCCGGAGCAGGCGCTCGATGGGCCAGTGGACGGCCGCTCCGACATCTACTCGCTGGGCGTCGTGCTCTATCAACTGGCGACGGGCAAGCTGCCGCTCGACATCCGCTCGCCGGAGCGGGCGGTGCAGGCCCACCAGTATGAGACCATCCCGTCGCCGCGCAGCATCCACAGTGGCGTGCCGCCGGCGGTGGAGACGGTCATCTTGCGCGCCCTGGCCCGCCGCCCGGAAAATCGTTACCAGTCGGCCGAGGAGCTGGCCGCCGAGTTGCGCCGCGCGGCGCTGACGGTGACCGACCAGCAAGCCCAGGCCTTTGCCCAGGACACCGGCTCGCTGGTTGTCAGCATGGTCACCGAGTTCCCCACGCCCGCCCGGCGGCTGGAATGGGACATGCGCCCGCGGCTGCTGCGCGACGAGGGTATCTGCCGTGTGCTGCTGCGCAACAACACGCCCATACTCCAGATGGTGAGCCTGTCGGCCGAGACGCCGCGCGGCGGCCTCTACTTCGACACGGCTCAGAAGCAGGTCAGCCTTGCGCCGGGGCAGACGGGCGTGGTCGATTTCTATGTCCAGGCCATCAAGCGCCCCTCGACCGGACGAACGGTGACGCGGCCGTTCCTCATTCACGTTTCGCCGCTGACCCCTCAGCCTGGCCCCGCCGCGCCTCCGCTCGACGGGCAGGTGGCGATCACCCCCAAGCTGCCGCTGTGGCTGACGCTGTTGCTGCTGATCCTCTTGCTGTCGCTCTGTGGGCTGCTGGCCGCGGTGGCGAATTCACTGCCCAGCTTGAGCAGCCTGCTTAGCTGATACCTTCGACTGAATAGCTGCGAATTTCACGGAACAGACGGATGAAGAACGAATTCAACGTTCTTTCAACCCGTTCTTTATCCGTCGGTTCCGTCCGAATCCGTAGCCATTCCTTTATGGACTATTCGGTGTCAATTTGGTGACAACTTGGTGTTTACAGATGCGTCCATTTCATTATAATGGGGCGCAGTGGTGTGGATCTGTCACCTTACGCCGCGATGACACCGGGTAAGAGCGCTCGTCCCGTCGTCCCGCTCCACGCGGAGGTTGCCTGATGCGCTGATCTGTGCGACGACGCGCGCCCTGTCGCCTCCTTGCCCCCACCCCGCAGCGCGATTTGGCACATCGCGCCGCCAAGCGCTCGCCGGCCCGCACACCCCACGCGGCCAGACCGCTATCATCCCCTGTCCCTGTCACTCGAATCTTTCCGGAATGTGTGTGATGACCGTTAGGAGAGAAGTATGAATCGTGAGAAGTTTCGCACCCGCGCCGGGCGCTGGACCCTGTTGGCCCTGCTAACGGCCCTGGCTGTCGCCGTTCTGGCGCGCGGCCAAGCGGAGGGCGTCCGCGCCTGGGCGCAGCGCGAGGCGCGCCCCAACGCGACGTTGACGGCCGATAGCCGGCTGGCCTGGCAGAGCGTCCGCATGCCGCCAGCCCACATCGTTGAGGATAGGCTGCGCGAGCAGGGCCGCCTGGAGCTTGGCGCGGACAAGGCCGACATCGAGGCCGCCGTCCAGAACTGGTACGCGAAGGCATCGAAGCAGTTCTACACCGGCCCCAACCCCGCCGCCTACCGGCAACTCCTGGAACGGGAGAAGGCGCTGTTGGACCCGGACGCCGCGGTAAGCCCCAACGCCTTTGGCGATGACGAGAAGCTGCCCACGCCGCCCAAAAACCTGCTGGGCGTGGTCGTCGAGTTCAACCCCGAGGGCGGCGAGGAGACCTTCGATCGGCCCTATCCGGTCGATCCGGCCGACCCCGCTCAGGGCTGTTCCGACCAGCCGTTCACTTACAGCGCGTTGGGGCTGGGCGATGACCCACCCCCCGGCCCGGCCGACAACTTCACCTTCTTCAAGCCGGGCATCAGCGTCGCCGATTACCAGTCGGCCTTCTTCGAGACGGGGCCAGACGCCGGTTATGGCGTTGTACGGCCCGATCTGGGCGGCATCGACCTGTCCGGCTGGTCGCTCAACAACTACCTGGCCGAGATGTCCCGCGGGACGTACCAGGCGGGCGGCGGCTTCCTGGCCGATCCGCTCAGCCTGCCCCATGCGCACGAGTATTATGGGCACGCGGTCTACCAGGAGGATGACGAGGGCAACTGCGTGACGGCTGACAACAGCGACGGCAATTACGGCAGCTTCGCCTTCGACACGCTCGACGCGCTGACCGCCGCCTTTGACGGCAACCCCGATATTACGTGGAGCGACTACGACGCCAACGACGATCACATCATCGACCTGCTGGTGATTATCCATGCCGGTTACGCCTGGCAGAACGGCGGCGGCATCAACCGGCTGAGCACCAGTTCCTCCGGCTTCACCACGCCGCAACAGATCGTCGGCTTCGGCACGCCGGACGACGACAGCGACGACTACTTCGTCCAGGGCTTCAACGTTGATCCGGAGCAGTTGGACGTAGGCGGCATCCAGGAGGAGTTCGAGCACCAGTTCGGTCTGCCCGACATCTACGTGACCGACGCCATCAACTCTAACTCCTTCTGGGGGGCGCACTCCGCCGGCGTTTGGGGCGGGCCTATCGGCGGCGCGCGACCGGTCGGCCACAACCTGTGGCAAGACTGGGTGCTCGGCTGGCGCAACCCGCAAATTCTCCACTACAACGACCCGGCGCTGCTGACAGACGGCGTGGAGTTGAACCTCGGCCGCGCCCGCTACAAGCCGGAAGGCACGGAGGATGGCGTCATCGTCCGCCTGCCCAATGGCGAGTTCAGCGTGCCCAACCTGGCCGGGCAGGGCATCGCCTGGTACTCGCAATCGGGCGACCTGCTCGACAACCGCGTCTACAGCGAGTTCGATCTGACCAACGTCAACCTGCCAGTCATGTTCTCCTTCGACGCCTGGTGGGACATCGAGGAGGATTTCGACTACGGCCTGATCGAGTTCTCCATCGACGACGGCGCAACCTGGGTGACCATCCCCGATAACGGCGGCGTGCTGACCGACGAAGACCCGAACGACGTGGGCGTGGTGTCCCCCGGCGAGGCGTGGGGCCTGACGGGCGCGGGCGAGGGCACGCTGACCTTCAACCTCAACCAGTTCGCGGGCGAAATGCTGTGGATCCGCTTCCGTTACCTGACCGATCCGGGCGTGGCGAACCCCGGCTGGCAGGTGGACAACATCGTCATCGAAGACCAGGACGGCCTCATCTACGCCAACGATCTGGAAGAGGATTTCAGCGATTGGACGAACGAGGGCTGGGTGACCGTTCCCTACACGGCCAGCTACGTGCGCTACTACCTGATGGAGTGGCGCGACGACAACGGCTTCGACGCTTCGCTGAACGACCCGTATCAGGTCGTCTACGCCTCGGACTCGGAGCCGCCCCCGGAGACGACGGTCGACAAGCTGCCGGCGACGACACCGGGCTTGCAGATCTCCTACCGCGACGGCTCGCAGGGGTTTGACTACGCCCTCAACGACGCGCTGCTGGAAGGGCAGAGCATCGGCGCCAAGTTCGGTCACCTGGTGGTGGAGTCGCACTTCATGCCGCGGACGTTTGACACGCCCGACCCCATCCAGGACGGCCAGCAGGGTATCAAGCTGAGCGGGCGCGTGCTGCCCGGCGACGCGACGTTCGGCCTGGTGGAGACGCAGGCATGGGGGCCGGTGCGGCTGGGCTACGACCCGGAGACGGGCGAGTCGGTGGAGGTGAAGAGCTTCGAGGGCTTGCCGCCGGAGCCCGCCTTCCACGACAGCTACGGCTACTACCCGGGCCTGTTCTTCTCGCCCGACACGGGCTTCGTCTACTTCAACGACAGCGATGCCAGCGTCGTCCTGCCGGCGCGCGGGCCGTACACCACGCGCGTTACCGACCAGGCGGGCCATCTGCTGCCCGACCTGTTCGGCGCGCTGGTGGCCGGTTTCGAGTTGGGCACGGGTAACCCCGGCGACAGCCACGTCCACTTCGGCCTGCACGCCGAGGTGCTGGAGGGCAGCGAGGAGCAGGCGACGGTGCGGCTGTGGAACCGGCCGTATGAGGTGCGCCTCTCCTCCACCAGCGAGGGCGTGGTCGGCGGCGAGGAACCGGTGCGGACGACGTTCACCATCGGCGAGAACATCGGCGGCAAGATCGAGGAGCCGCTTATCCTGGTGGCGCTGCCGGAAGGGGTGAGCTACGTTGAGGGCAGCGGCTTCGGCGGCCTCGGCCCGCTGGGCGAGGAGGCGCTGGCGCAACTGCCGCTGGCCCGCGCGGCGGCCACGACCTACCTGGCCTGGCGGGGGGACGACATCTGGACGGGCGCGAGCGTCGAGCCGTTCGGCTTCGAGTGGACGGCGGCCGACGGTGTGGGCGACGTGACGTTGGAGGTGACGCTGTATCGCAATGGCAGCGAGTGGTTCCAGACGGAGGTGGTTGAGGTTAGCCAGTATCCGTATGGGACGTTCTTGCCGGTGATGGCAAGATAGAGAAGAGAAGGATCCGCAGATTACGCAGATTTGAAGAGAAATCTGTGTAATCTGCGGCTCGTTTCTCTTATCGGAGTTCGCGCTTCAGGATCTTCCCCGTCGCCGTCATCGGCAGCGCGTCGCGAAACTCGACGATGCGCGGGTACTTATAGCCGGCCATGCACCCCTTGCACCAGTCGATCAGCTCTTCCTCGTCCACTGACTGGCCCGGCTTCAGGATGACGTACGCCTTCACCTCTTCGCCGTGGCTCTCATCGGGCACGCCCAGCACCGCGGCCAGGCTCACCGCCGGGTGGGTCATCATCACCTCTTCGACCTCGCGCGGGTAAACGTTGAAGCCGCCGCGGATGATCATATCCTTCAGCCGGTCGGTGATGTAGAGGAAGCCGTCCTCGTCGAACTGGCCGATGTCGCCGGTGTGGAACCAGCCATTGCGCATCGCCTCGGCCGTCGCCTCCGGCTTCCTGTAATACCCCTTCATGATGTTGTGGCCCTTGATGACGATCTCCCCCATCTCTCCCTGGGGCACGTCGTTATCCTCCAAGTCGACCACGCGCACTGACACGCCCCACACCGGCAGGCCGACCGAGCCGGGCTTGGCCGGCCGGTCGAGCCGGTTGAACGTCGCCACCGGGCTTGTCTCCGACAGGCCATACCCCTCGATGATCTCCACGTCGAATTTCTCGCCGAAGGCGCGCATGACCTCCACCGGCATGGCCGAGCCGCCGGAGACGGCCAGTCGCAGGTTGCTGGCGATCTTGGCCAGGTCGAACTTGTCCGGGTTGGGGTGGTTCAACATGGCCCAATACATCGTCGGCACGCCGGCGAAGAAGGTCACGTTGTCGCGCTGCATGATGGTCAGCGCCGTGTCGGGATCGAAGCGCGGCAGCAGCGTCAGCGTGGCCTGGTTATAGAAGCCGGCGTTCATCTGCACCGTCTGGCCGAAGGAGTGAAACAGGGGCAGCGTCACCAGGTGCACGTCGTGCGTCTCCCCCCGCGGGTACATCGTGTCCGACAGGCGGGCGTTGAGCAGCATGTTGCTGTGGCTCAGCTCCGCCCCCTTGGGGCTGCCCGTCGTGCCGCTGGTGTAGAGGATGACCGCCGTGTCGCTGGGGTGGGTCATCACCGTGTCGAACGCCGGCGACCGGCCGTGCATCAACTGGCCCAGCGTCTGCGCCCCCTCGATGGGCGAGGGCGCGGCCGGGTCGGCGGTGATCAGGAAGAAGTGTTCGCAGGTGTCCACCTGCTGGAACCCCTCCCAGCCGAACTGGCCCATCGGCAGGTCGGGTGTACCCTGGAAGCAGAAGTAAGCCTTGCTGTCGGAGTCTTGCAGGTGGTAGGCGATCTCGCGCCCCTTCAACAAGACATTGAGCGGCACGACCGTCGCGCCGGCCTTCAGGATGCCGTAGTAGATGATGGGGAAGAACGGCAGGTTGGGACAGGTCAGGGCCACCTTGTCGCCGGGGCCGACGCCCAGACTGGCCAGTCCGCTGGCGACCTGGTTGGCCGCGGCGTTGACCGCCGCGTAAGGGAGCTTGAGGTCATTGAAGATGACCGCCGTGCGCGTCGGCACTTCCCGCGCGCTGTCTTCGAGCAGAACTGCCAGGTTGAGCATCGTTTCCTCCGTTTAATGTGTTGTTCAAGCCCTCTCTATGCGGGGGAGCGGGGGTGCCGGGGAGCGGGGGTGAAGAATAGTGCGACGATTCGTTTCTTTTCACCCCTGCTCCCCCGCACCCCGGCTCCCCTGCGTCTTCTCCCATTCGCGGCGCAATAACCCATACAGCAGCATATCATATCGCCGCCCATCGCGCTCGATATGCTCCCGATAGACCCCCTCGCGGGTGAAGCCCAGCCGCTCGTAGAGCGCGATGGCCGCCGCATTATAACCGAAAACGGTCAGACAGACGCGGTGCAGATTCAACTCGTGGAAGGCGAAGCGCAGTCCCACCGCCATCGCGTCGCGCCCATACCCCTGTCCCCGGTGGCGGGCCTCGCCGATGCCGATGCTGACGAACGTCGTCCGGTTCGACCAGTCCACCCCATCGAACTCCAACAGGCCGACGATCTCCTCCTCATCCAGCAGCCGCACGGCGAACAGGAACACGTCGGGGCTGGTCTGGCTCAGGTCGAAGCGGCGGCTCAGTTGATCCTCGTTGCGCGGCGCGGCCGGCGCGGTATTGTAGAGGCGCAGGAAGTCGGGATCGGCCCACCAGCGGGTGATGGCCGGCATGTCGCCCGCGGTCACGGCTGTCAGGCGCACCTGTTCGCCACGCAGCAAATTCGATGTTATCATGAGTAATTCCTCCGCATGGCATCTATAGAAACCGAGTTTCTCGGAAGAAACTTGGTTTCTAAGTCGTTCCGCCGGCCGGGGTTTGAGGGAACCATGAGTATAGACACCTTCCAGATCAACGACAATCACCGCGCGCAGCTGCCGACCCTCGACATGCCGCCGCGCATCCTGCTGGGGGCCGGGCCGTCGAACACCCACCCCCGCGTCTTTAGCGCCATGACTGCCCCGACCGTCGGCCATCTCGACCCGACGTTCATCCGCGTCATGGACGAGGTCAGCGAGTTGCTGCGCTACGCCTGGCAGACGGACAACGCCTACACCATCGCCATCAGCGGCACCGGCAGCTCAGGGATGGAGGCGGCCTTCGCCAACGTCGTCGAGCCGGGCGATCGGGTGCTGGTCGGCGTCAACGGCTATTTCGGCCGGCGCATGGTGGACATGGCCGGGCGCTATGGGGCCGATGTGCGCTGCCTGGAGGCGGCCTGGGGCGCGGCCTTCTCGCTGGAGGAAATTCGCGCCGGCCTGGCGACTCACCGGCCGCAGGTGCTGGCCCTCGTCCACGCCGAGACCTCCACCGGCGTCCGCCAGCCGCTCGAAGGGCTGGGCGACCTCTGCCGCGAACACGACTGCCTGCTGCTGGTGGACACCGTCACCAGCCTGGGTGGCGTGCCCCTCTACGTGGACGCCTGGGGGCTGGACATCGCCTACAGCGGCTCGCAGAAGTGCCTCAGCTGCCCCTCCGGCGTGGCCCCCATCACATTCGGGCCGCGGGCGCTGGCGAAGATCGCCAATCGCAAGACGCCCATCGCCAACTGGTACATGAACGCCGACCTGCTGGGCAAGTACTGGGCCGGGTCGCCGCGCGCCTACCACCATACCGCGCCGATGCACCTGTTCTACGCCCTGCGCGAGGGGTTGCGGCTGGTGGCCGAAGAGGGGCTGGCCGCGCGCTGGGAACGCCACCAGGCCACGGCCGAGCGCTTCTGGGCCGGACTGGAGGAGATGGGCCTGACGCCCCACGTGCCGCTCGACATCCGGCTGCCCAGCCTGACGACGGTGCGCGTGCCCGAGGGCGTCGACGCGGCCGCCGTGTCGCGCCGCCTGCTGACGGAGTACAACATCGAGATCGCCGGTGGCCTGGGCGACCTGGCCGGCAAAGTGTGGCGCGTCGGCCTGATGGGCTACAACGCGCGGCGGGAGACGGTGGCCGTCCTCCTGCGCGCCCTGGCCGAAGTCCTGGGGCGATAGTCGGATGAAAGAGGCATGGCTACGGATTCGCACGGAAAGAACGGATAAAAACGGTTTAGCCGTTCTTTATCCGTACTATCCGTCTCAATCCGTAGCCATTCATTAAAACGATCATGAATCTGAAGGAACTGCAAGTCTACTTGCTCAACAAGAAGGCCGCGACCGAGGACACCCCCTTCGGCCCCGAGGCGCTTGTCTACAAGGTCATGGGCAAGATGTTCGCTCTCGTCGCCTGGCAGGCCGACCCGCTGACCATCAGCCTCAAGTGCGAACCGGGCCAGGCGCTCTTCCTGCGCGACCTCTATCCGGCCGTGCGCCCCGGCTACCACATGAATAAGACCCACTGGAACACGGTCACGCTCGACGGCAGCATTCCGGAGCCGGAGGTGTTGGGCATGATTGACGACTCCTATGACCTGGTCGTCAAGTCGCTGACGCGGGCGCAACGCGCAGCGCTTGCGGAGAAGTGAGAAGAAGCTCACGCAAAGCGCGCCAAGTACGCCAAGAACGCAAAAAGAGATAAATCTTCTTGGCGTACTTGGCGTTCTTTGCGTGAGCCTCTTTATTTCCAATCGGCCAGGTAGAAATCGGCGTGGGGCATCCCGCTGGCGCGGACGGCGGCGGCCAAGTCGTCCAGCGAGTAGGGCACGCGGCGCAGACTGAGCGTCAGGCCACCGTCGTGTGTATCCACCAGCGCGTATTCGGCCCACGGCGGGTTGTAGGTGTTCTTCTCTGATCCGGGTTGGGGATGGATCATTGGCAGGCCAACGCTGCCCGGATTGATGATCACGCTCTCCCCATAGCGGCGCACCATCGCCTCGTGGGTGTGGCCGCCGGCCAGTAGCGTGGCCCGGTGTTCCTCGAAGTAGTCATCGAGTTTCTTCGTCGGCGTCTCCGGCTCGATCCGCTCCTCGAAGCTGCGCGGCGAGCCGTGGTAGCAGAGCAGGGACGTGCCATCCAGGTTGAACGCCAACCACGGGGCGTAGGCTTCTATCAGCCCCCGTTCCGTCGCCGTCACCTGCCCGGCCGCCCACAGCTCGATCTCCTGCTGGCGGCGCTGGTCATCGTTCTTCGTCTTCTCCCGCTTGGGGTTCAGCAGCCAATGGTCGGTGTTGCCCAGGATGACGGGGATCGCCAGATCGTGTAGCCGGTGGACGACCGCCATCGGCTGTGGCCCCAGCGCGGCTACGTCCCCCAAGCAGATGATCTGGTCGGCCCCGTGCCGTGCGATGTCGGTCAGCGCCGCGTCTAGCGCCGTCAGGTTGCCGTGAATGTCGGAAATAAGCGCAACTTGCATCAGTTCACTCCTTTGAAGAAGAATTCATCCGCAGATTTTGCAGATTACGCGGATTTTCAGAGCATGGCTACGTAGTATGTTTTGGCTGTGGAGTTTCATCCGTTAGTATAGTGTGGAGCTTGACCAATGGAACCAATACTAAGCGACTACAGATAATATGAGCCTTCATCTCTCCCTAGAAAAATCTGCGAAATCTGCGGATCATATCTCTGCGAGGTGATAGATGACGAGGATTCAACTAACCGACGGCGGCCCGACCTTTTCGCGCCTGGTGGCTGGAGTGTGGCGGCTGCGCGAGTGGGGCATGGACAGCCGCGCCCTGCTCGACTTCATCCACGGCTGCCTCGACCTGGGCGTCACCACCTTCGACAACGCCGACATCTACGGCGGCTACACCTGTGAAGCGCTGTTCGGCGCGGCGCTGGCTGCCGAGCCGTCTCTGCGCGGCCGGATCGAACTGGTGACCAAGTGTGGCATCCAACTGGTGTCCGACAACCGGCCGGCCAACCGCGTCCACCACTACGACACGGGCCGCGACCACCTCGTCGCCGCGGCCGAGAACTCGCTACGCCAGTTGCACACCGACACGCTGGACTTGCTGCTCATCCACCGCCCCGACCCGCTCATGGACGCCGACGAGGTGGCCGAGGCGTTCGGCGCGCTGCGGGCCGCGGGCAAGGTGCGCCACTTTGGCGTCTCGAATTTCATGCCCTGGCAGTTCCACCTGTTGCAGTCGCGCCTCGACTTCCCGCTGGTGACCAACCAGATCGAGCTATCGGTGCTGCACCTCGACCCGCTGCACGATGGGACGCTCGACCAGGCGCAGCGGCTGCGCACGCCGCCGATGGCCTGGTCGCCGCTGGCCGGCGGGCGGCTGTTCGACCCGTGGGATGAGCGCGCGGCGCGGGTGCGGGCAGCGCTGGAGGCCGTGGGGCAAGAGGTGGGCGGCGCGGGCGCGGATCAGGTGGCATTGGCCTGGCTACTGCGTCACCCGGCCCGCATCCTGCCGGTGCTGGGCACGGGCAAGCTGGAGCGGGTGCGCGCCGCCGCCGCGGCCGAGGCCATCGCCCTCGACCGCCAGCAGTGGTTCACCATTTGGGAAGCCTCGGCCGGCCGCGAAGTACCGTAAGAATCCACAGATTTCGCAAATTACACAGATTTATGAAAGGTCATCTGTGTCATCTGTGAAATCTGTGGATTCTTCTGCTGGATTAGGGGCGAAGGATGAGCGGCAAGGCCCAATCGTAGTAGACGTGGCCGAAGAGAACGGCCGGCACGTCCGTCTGCCCGTCGTCGTTCAGCCCCCAGCAGAAGACGCGGCCGTCGCGCCGTAGGCCGCAGGTGTGGCTATAGCCCGCGCTGATCTGGACAAAGGGGCCGGTCTGGCCGGCGGCCTCCCCATCATCGTTCTGCCCCCAGCACTCGACCCCGCCGCCTGGCTTCAGCCCGCACGTGTGGAACTCGCCGGTCGTGAGCTGGGTGAAGGGGCCGGGCCGGTCGGCCGCCTGACCGTAGTTGTGCTCCTCCTGCGCGCCCCAGCAGTCGACGCTGCCGTCGCGCCGCAGGCCGCAATTGTGGTAAGACCGCGCGCTGATCTGGACAAAGGGCCCGCTCTGGCTCTGGAACTGCCCTTCGTCCCTGCCTCCGCCCCAGCAGTCCACGCCGCCATTGGGCTTCAGGCCGCAGACGTGGAAGTCGGCCGAGTCGATGGCGATATAGGGGCCGGTCGCGTCCTCTACAAGCGTCCCCCAGCAGTAGACGCTGCCATCGGGCTTCAGCCCGCAGGTGTGCCAGAAGCCGGCGCTGACCTGCACAAAGGGGCCGGTTGGGCTGCCGGCCTGCCCCCAGTTGCTCATCCCCCAACACTGGACGCTGCCGCTGGGCCGCAACCCGCAGGAGTGGCCGGCGCCGACCGACACCTGCGCGAAGAAGAGCGTCGAGTCGGCCGACTGACCGAAAGTATTCTCCCCCCAGCACTCGATGCCGCCGTCGCGCCGCAGCCCGCAGGTGTGGAAGCCGCCCGCGCTGAGTTCCGCTTCCGGGTCGAGCGCCGCCATCGTGTAGGGACCGAAGGGGCCGGGCGGGCTCTCTGTCTCGCCGTGTTCGTTGCCCCCCCAGCAGACAATGCTGCCGTCGCGCTTCAGGCCGCAGGTGTGCCAGAAGCCCGCGCTGACCTGAGTGAAGTCGCCGACCTGGTCTGCCGCCTCGCCCATGACATTCCGCCCCCAACAGTGGACACCCCTGATGCCCCCGGAGCGAAGATCCGCTGCGCACGTATGGAAAGCGCCCACACTCAACTGGCCGAAGTAGCCGGTCTGATCCTCCGCCTGCCCGTGTTGGTTATTCCCCCAACAGTCGATTTTTTCCAGTTCATCCCATTCAACAGGGCGTATGAACCCGCAGGTGTGGGTGAAGCTGGTGCTGATCTGCTCGTAGGGGCCGGGCTTGTCGTCCGCCTCGCCATATTCGTTGTGCCCCCAGCAGTCCACGCTGCCGTCGGGCTTCAGGCCGCAGGTATGCCAGTAGCCGGCGCTGAGCTGGATGAAGGGACCGGCCTGGGCGGCTGCCTGGCCGTCGCCGTTATTCCCCCAGCAGTCGACGCGGCCGTCGCGCCGCAGCCCGCAGGTGTGGTACGTGCCGGCGGCGACCTGACGGAAGAAGCCGGCCGGGTCGGACGCTTGCCCGAACTGGTTGTATCCCCAGCAGTCGACGCGGCCATCGGGCTTCAGCCCACAGGTGTGATACCAGCCCGCGCTGACCTGAATGAAGGGGCCGGCCTGATCGACCGCTTGTCCTTCATGATTCATCCCCCAGCAGTCAATGCGACCGTCGGCCCTCACCGCGCAGGTGTGGCCGTCGCCCGCGCCCAGTACGGCCTCCGCGTTTTCCTCACCGCCTATCAGACGCGCGCGCGGCGCGGCCTCCGGCTCCTCTTGCGCCCCGGCCGGGCTTAGCGCCACGACCAGCAACACTATCCCTAACACAATCGCAGCCGCGCTAAACCGGCGACCGCTTCTCTGATTCTGTCTCGTCGTCATGTCATGATCTCCCGAAGCGTTCCGGCAAGG
>NZ_JAYRVJ010000788.1:0-1618 GCF_041918635.1 Promineifilum sp. (SeqCode) | reverse complement strand
GAAGCGGTGGCCGGCTACATGTCGGAGACCATCCGCAAGTACATTATGGAAGGGCTACTGACCAAGATCGGCGGGGCGCTGGCCCGGCCGGCCTTCCAGCGTGTGCGCGACCAGCTGAACCCGGACGAGGTCGGCGGCGCGCCACTTCTGGGCGTGGATGGGGTTGTGATCATAGCCCACGGCCGCTCCAATGCTTACGCCATCCAACAGGCCATCGGCCAGGCGCGGCGCGTGGTTGAGAAAGGGATCGTCGGGGCCATCGCCGATGGGCTGGGACAGCCATTAATGAATTTAACGCAATGACGCGAGGACGCAAGGTTGGTCTTTTTTACGTCCTGGCGTCCTGGTGTTGAATTGTGTGCACAAAGGAATCGACATGACAGAAGCAATGCTGGACGCGCGCGGGCGACCGCGCGTCGTCATTACCGGGATGGGCATGATCAGCCCGCTCGGTCACTCCGTAGAAGAGAGTTGGGATAACCTGCTGGCGGGCCGCTCCGGCATTGGGCCGATCACCCAGTTTGACGCCAGCGACTTCGCCTGCCGCATCGCTGGCGAGGTCAAGGATTTCGTCGCCCGCGACCATATGGACTTCAAGGAGGCGCGCCGCATGTCGCGCGCCTCACAACTGACCGTCGCTACGGCGCGGATGGCCCTGGCCGACGCCGGGCTGCCGGAGCAGGTCGCCAACCCCGATCGCACCGGCGTGCTCATCGGCACGGCCGTCGGCGGCATTGAGCGCGCCTTCGAGGAGGTCGATGTCTACCGCACGCGCGGCGCGCGGGCGGTCAGCCCCTTCGCCATGACGATGTTCCTGGCCAACATGCCGTCGCACCACGTTAGCCTGATGACCGGCGCGACGGGGCCGATCAGCACCACTGTCGCCGCCTGCGCCACGGGCACGCAGACCATCGGCGAGGCGGCCGAATACATCCGGCGCGGCGCGGCCGACATGATGTTCGCTGGCGGCGTGGAGGGACTTATCCACTTCGCCGCCATCGCCGGCTTTGGGGCTATGCGGGCGCTCTCCACCCACTTCAACGACGCCCCGGAGCGGGCCAGCCGCCCGTTCGACAAGGATCGCGACGGCTTCATCCTGGCCGAGGGGGCGGGTGTGGTCGTGCTGGAGCGGCTGGATCATGCGCTGGCTCGCGGCGCGCGCATCCACGGCGAAGTGCTGGGCCACGCTTCGTCGTCCGACGCCTTCCACGTCGCCGCGCCCGACCCGGAGGCGCGTGGGGCCATTCGGGCCATGCAGTGGGCGCTGGACGACGCCGGCCTGTCGCCGGGGCAGGTGGATTACATCAACGCCCACGGCACGTCGACGCCGGTCAACGACGCGACAGAGACACTGGCGATCAAGCGGCTGTTCGGCGAGCGCGCCTATGAAGTCCCCATCAGCAGCACCAAGTCGGCGATGGGGCATGCCATGGGTGGGGCGGGGACGATTGAATCGATCTTCACGACGCTGGCCCTCGGCCGCGCCCTTATCCCGCCGACCTGGAACTATGAGACGCCCGATCCGGAGTGCGACCTGGACTATGTGCCCAATGTGCCGCGCCCGGCCGATATTCGAGTGGCCCTGAAGAACTCGTTCGGCCTGGGCGGGCAGAATGCG
>NZ_JAYRVJ010000787.1:0-6589 GCF_041918635.1 Promineifilum sp. (SeqCode) | reverse complement strand
GTCGTCACCCACGGCGACAAGGCTGACGTGGCCGGGTTGCAGCGACGCGCGCACGTCTTCGAGCGCCGAGTCGAAGTCGTAGGCCCAACCGCCGGCAAAGGCGGCCACGACGACGGCCGCCGCGGCGCGGGCTGTCGCCTCGTCGTCGGGTGAAAGAGCACGAATTTGCATGAGTTCCGTTCCTCCTCCGCCGCGCGAGAGGCGCGGCCATAATGCGCATCGGATCACCTACAGCGGACAGTCGAAGGTTCCAGATGGTTGCCAGATGGCGTGCCGCCGTTGCACCATTTTCTGATATACTCCGCGAAACATCCACCACGGAGACATTCATGACCACCCCCTTCACCATCGAACACATCGCCGACCACGTCGGCCAGCGCGTCACGGTCAAGGGCTGGCTCTACGCCAGCACCCACAAGGGCAAGCTGCTCTTTCTGCGGCTGCGGGACGGCACGGGCATCGCTCAGGCTGTGGCCTACCGGCCTGAGGTGGGCGACGAGCTGTTCGACGAACTCGTCCACCTGGGCCAGGAGTCGTCGCTGATCGTCACCGGCACAGTCAAGGCCAACGACCGCGCCCCCGGCGTGCCCGGCGGTTACGAGATCGGCATCGAGGCAGTGCAGGTCTTGCAGAACGCTGTGGATTACCCCATCGGCCCCAAGGAGTACGGCATCGAGTTCCTGATGGACAACCGCCACCTGTGGCTGCGGTCGAGCAAGCAGTGGGCCATCCTGCGCATCCGCGCCACGATCAAGCGGGCCATCATCGACTTCTTCGACAGCCACGGCTTCCTCAACATCGACACGCCCATCATCACCCCCAGCGCGGCCGAGGGAACCAGCACCCTCTTCGAGGTCGGCTACTTCGACGAGAAGGCGTACCTGGCCCAGACCGGCCAACTCTACAACGAGGCCAACATCATGGCCTTCGGCAAGGTCTACTGCTTCGGCCCTACCTTCCGCGCCGAGAAGGCCAAGACCCGCCGCCACCTGGCCGAGTTCTGGATGGTGGAGCCAGAGATCGCTTTCTGCGATTTGGACGACCTGATAGCGCTGGAAGAGGAGTTTGTCAGCTACGTGGTGCAGACGACGCTGCGCGAGCGGGCGGCCGAGTTGGCGCTGCTGGAGCGGGACGTGACGGTGCTCCAGAACATTACGCCCCCCTTCCCGCGTATCAGCTACGACGAGGCCATCGAGCGCATTCACGCCATCCGCGAGGCGACGACCGACCCGCAGTTGAAGGAGTTCCTGGCTATCGAGTGGGGCGACGACTTCGGCTCGCCGCACGAGACGGAGCTGACCAAGCAGTTCGACCGGCCGGTGTTCGTCTACGGCTACCCGACGGCGGTCAAGGCGTTCTACATGGAGCCGTGGCCCGGCCGGCCGGAGGTGTGCAAGAGCGTTGACCTGCTGGCCCCGGAGGGGTATGGCGAGATCATCGGCGGCAGCGAGCGCATGAGCGACCCCGACGTGCTGCTGGCGGCCATTCGCCGCCACGAACTGCCGGAGGCCAACTACCAGTGGTACATCGACCTGCGGCGCTACGGCAGCGTGCCCCACAGCGGCTTCGGCCTGGGGCTGGAGCGCACGGTGGCCTGGATTTGCGGTATTGACCACATCCGGCAGACCAGCCCCTTCCCACGGACGCTGAAGCGGTTGACGCCTTGAAGCGCGGGGGAGCAGGGGCGCGGGGGAGCGGGGGAGAATGTGCCATCCGCTACTCGTCCCCCTGCTCCCCTGCTCCCTTGCTCCCCTGCTCCCCACGCCACCCCCACAGGTGACGGCGAACCACATCCCCCTGAGCGACATTGTCGCGCCAGAAGTCGGCCTCGGGCAGCGCGTCGGCCGTCGCCTCGACGGTGTAGATAAGGTAGATGGTCGGTAAGCCGGGGTAGGAGGGGGAATCCACCACGCGCCGCGCCGGTTGACCCAATTCGCGTAGTTTTACGTCCCGCCCGGCCAGCCCCAACTCCTCGGCCAGACAGCGGGCGGCGGCGGCCAGCGGACTCTCCTCCCCCTTCAGCTTCTCCGATGGCGGCAGCAGCCGCGCCCGCCGCCGGCCGTCGGTCATCTCCTGTTCCACCTCAATGAGCAGCCGCTCGCCGCGCCGGATGAGCACCTGCGCCACCCGCACCCGCCGCTGGAGCGGATCGTCGTGGAGGGTTGTCTCGCCGGCGGCGCACTCCGCCCACAGGTCGGCCACGCGCTTGGCCCGGCCCTGACCCCAGACGTCGAGCGGCAGCCCGTGCCCCCGTAGCCACGCCTCCAGCGCCGCCGGATCGGCGAAATCGCGCCGGCTCATCGCCCCGCCTCCAGGTGGCGCTCGTAGTGGGCCAGGGCCGCGGCGAAGGCGGCCCGGCCGAAGCCGAAGCGCACGCTCTGATCGTCGTAGCCCAGGCAACTACCTGGCAGCAGCAGGACGCCCGCCTCCCGCGCCAGCATATGGCAGTACGCCGTGGCCGAGGGACGGTTCAGGCCAACCAGGGCGACAGAGCCGGCGCGCGGCGGCCGCCAGTCGAACAACTCCGGCCAGCGGGCGAAGAAGCCCGCGGCGCGTTCCAGGTTGGCGGCGATGAGGGCGCGGCTGCGGCCGGCCAGCGGCTCGTGGGCGCGCAGGGCCACGGCGGCCAGCGCCTCGCTGGGCGCGGGCGGGCAGATGGTGGTGTAGTGCTTCCAGTTGATGAGCGCGTCGCGCGTGGCCGGGTCGCGGATGATGAGCCAGCCGGCGCGCAGCCCGGGCAGCCCGTGGGTCTTGGACAGGCCGGCCAGGACGATGGCCCGCTCATAGCGGTCGGCGGCCGAGGGCAGGCGGTCGACCGGGTCGCGCTCCAGGCCGCGGTACATCTCGTCGCACAGCAGCCACGCGCCGCGGCGGGCCACGATGTCGATCAGCGCGTCGAACTCGTCCAGCGTGGGCAGGTAGCCGGTCGGGTTGTGGGGAAAGTTGACCACGACGAGGCGCGTGCCGGGCGCCACCAGTCGTTCCAGGTTATCCAGGTCGAGCGCCCAGCCGCCCGGAGTGGGCCGTATGGGCCATCGGTTAACCCGGCCGCTGACGTGTTCGGCCAGGTTGAGCAGCGAGTCGTAGGCCGGTGTCAGAACCACGACGGGGTCGCCCGGCTCCAGCAGCGCGCGCATGGTCAGATAAATGCCCTCCTCCGGCGCGCCCAGCATGACCACGTCGCCGGGAGCGACGCCGGTGTAGAGCGCCGCCGCCGCCGCCCGCAGCGCCGGGTTGCCCTGCGACTCGGTGTAGCCCAGGCGCAGATCGAGCAGTTCGGCCGGGTCTGCTCCAGCCAGCGCCAGCAGTTCGGCGATGGACAGCGTTTCGCAATCCGAGGCGCACAGGATGTGTGGGGTGGTGAACTCGTACTGGGCAAAGTACACTTCGGTAGCAAAGGGTGGAATGTGCATGAATCCTCCCATGCGGGACGCGCCGGCATCAACTCATTTGCGGACGATTACCATAATTGTATGAGGCGCGACTGGCGCGGCAATCATAGTAGACCGGCGGCGTAAGCCCGTTTGTAAGTGCCGCGAGGTTAAATGGTCGAGAAGCCCGCTATGCGGCAGACGTGGCGCGATGGGCCTCAATCGACTCAGAGCACGTAACCCGATTGAGCCTCATCGGCCTTGGGGAGCGGCCGCGAACCACAACCTTGAACTCGGCGCGGCCAAGGGCTTGGAGAACAGTACATGACGAAGAAAGTCATCTTTATCGGGGGAACGTCCTACAGTGGTTCGACGTTCTTCCAGTTGACGCTGGCCAATGACCCGGCCGGCTTTGGCGCGGGCGAGGTTCGTCATCTGTTTCGCCCGACGAAGGAGCGCTTCCTTCGAGATACGTGGACCTGCGGCTGCGGCGACCCGGCCTGCACGGTGTGGGATCGCGTCAAGCAGCGCGGCGAAGCGCACCTATATGAAACTATCTTCGACATGCATCCCGAGGTGGAGTTCATCGTCGACGCCAGCAAGAATATCGTCTGGATGGATCAGCAGCGCGAACGCCTGGCTCGCCAGGGAATCGAAGTCTACCCGCTCATCATCTGGAAGACACTGCTCGAGTTCGCCCACTCGCTCCGTAAACGCAAGCGATTGGGTTTAGAAGAACTCAGCAACTGGCCGCGCTACCATCGCACTTACTACTCGTTTATCGAGGATTGGCGTTCGATCAAGTATGCCAATTACACTCACGATCAGGCCAATGTGTTGCGGGCGGTATGCGCTCATCTGGGGATCCCATACTTTGAGGGCAAGGAGCGCTTTTGGGAAAAGCGCCACCACGTGCTGGGCGGAAATCTCTCCTCGCGGATTCACCTATACTCCAAAGACAGCGAAAAGTATGAGGATATTCGCCGCCGAGCGCGGGGGCAAGAACTGGGCCAGGCCGAGACGGAGCACCGCCGGGTCTACTATGAAGAGCCGGATCAAACGGCGCTGCACCAGACGATCGCCGAACTGAGCCAGAAAGAACCGCGTCTCGGCCAGATCGAGGCGATGCTCTCCAACCGGGACGTCGCCAACTCGGCCCCACTTATCCAGGAGTGGCCGGACCTCAGACTGAGCAACTCGGAGATCCGCATGCGGCAACTGCGCCAGTACACGCAGGATCACTGGGGCAAAATCCGCTACGCGCTTCGCAAGTCAAAGACCAGCGGCAAAGTGGCGACCCAATAGGGCTATCCGCTATCCACTAACCCGGTGGTCGCTCGATAACTCGACTCACCCGGCGTGGACAAGCAGTGACGAAAACGCAATGACATTCCCGAACTTCATCATCGGCGGCGCCCTGAAGGCGGGCACGACCTCGCTCAACTACTACCTCAAGCAGCACCCGGAGGTATACATGAGCGCGCTGAAGGAGCCGCGCTACTTCGCCTATGAGCCTGACAACCCCGATCACGTGGAGGGGCGCGGGCTGCGCTTTCCCATCAAGACGCTAGAGGCTTATACGGCCCTATTCGACGAGGCCAACGGTCAGAAGGCCATCGGCGAAGCCTCGCCCCACTACCTGATCAGCCACTACGCGCCACAACAGATTAAGAAGACTCTGCCGGACGTCAAGCTCATCTTCAGCCTGCGCGACCCGGTCAAGCGCGCCTACTCCATCTATTGGCACGACGTGCGTCTGGGCATGGAGAGCCGCCCGGTGGAAGAGGCGCTGACCGAGCGCGAGTACGCGGTCATTCACGGTTTG
The DNA here is from genome assembly GCF_041918635.1 of Promineifilum sp. (SeqCode). Lineage (NCBI taxonomy): Bacteria > Bacillati > Chloroflexota > Ardenticatenia > Promineifilales (SeqCode) > Promineifilaceae (SeqCode) > Promineifilum (SeqCode) > Promineifilum sp. (SeqCode). Next base: position 1,393 of record NZ_JAYRVJ010000787.1, on the reverse strand, counting down.
TACCACTACTGGTTGTGCCACTGGTATGAGCTATTCGGGCCGGAGCAGATCAAGATCGTCCTGTTCGACGACTTGCAGCGCGACGCGCTGGGCGTCGTCCGCGAACTTTGCCTGTTCCTGGGGATCGACGCGGGTTTCTCGCCCGATCTGACCGTGCGCAACAAGGGTGGGGCGATGAAGAACAAGGGCATGGGGCGCTTCTACGAGCGCATCAAGACCCACCCACTGCGCAAGGCCATCGATCCGCTCGTGCCGGAGCGCGTGCGCGCCCTGCTGCTGGACGCCCGCAACCGCAACTTCGAGGAGCCGCCGCCGCTGCCGAAGGCGGTCGAGCGCCGGCTCAACGACTTCTACCGCGACGACATCGCCCAACTCGAGCGCTTTCTGGGGCGCGACCTGTCGGCCTGGAAGCATTGATCCCGTTGGGAGCCGCCTGAGCCAGTCAGGTGTGGCCCCGTCAGACGTGGCCCCTTCAGATGGGGGGATCAGAAAAAGGCGCAACCCTTGCGGGTCGCGCCTCTTTCCGTGTGGGGATAGACTGCACTAACGGGCCGGCGTCGCTTCGGGCAAAAGCTGATCGGCCGGCTCGTCCTCATCGCCGGCGAGCGGGTTATCCTCCTCGCCGGTATCGATCCAGAGTAGTTCGGTGGCGCCCGGCTGGGCGGCGCTTCGCTCCACGTCGCTGATGTCGGCGAAGTTCAGGATGTGGAACGGCTCTTCGCCCCAGATCAGGACGCAGCGCAGGTCAGGGTACTGGACGCCATAGGCCAGGAGTTGGCGCGGCGTCACCTGGGCCAGCACAAAGCGGCGGAACGCGCTGGGAACGATGAGCGCCGGTTCCTCGATGATGGCTATGGCCGCTTCACTGGTAAGCGTGTCCGTGTTGCCGGCTTCGTCGGTGACGGTTAGCGTCACGTCAAACTCGCCCGCTTCGGTATAGGTGTGAGATGGGTTGGTCTCGGCCGAGGTTGCGCCGTCGCCAAAGTCCCAGTCCCACTTAACAATGGGGCTAGTACTGGTGCTCTTATCCGTGAAGTCGACAGTATGCGGGACGACGCCGGCAGCCTGGCCCGGCCCGATGCTGAAGTTGGCGATGATCTCGCTGATGACGCCCAGAAACTCGTGTGCCCCGATGTCCGGCTGGGCGTCCCGGCTGCCGCCATAGAAATCCTTGCGAATTCCCGGCGGCCGGACGCCGTTCACGGGGCTGCCGTCGCTGGCCCGGCCCACAGCCAGAGAACTATGTGAAGTTAACTGGTAGTTGCGCGGGTCGATGCTGCTGGCCGCGTCCGGGAATTTGCCGCGCAACTCGGCCGTGGGATTGGCTAGATTGGGATTGCCAATGCGATCGCCGGGGCCGCGCATGGCCGCCGCCGGTTGTTCGCCCCACAGG
>NZ_JAYRVJ010000786.1:0-2986 GCF_041918635.1 Promineifilum sp. (SeqCode) | reverse complement strand
CGTCGCTGGCGGAGCGGACGGGCGGGCGGGCGCTGAACCTGACCGAGGGCAGCGGCGCGGGGCCGGCGGCCGTCTTCGAGCGCAACCTCAACGCCGCCCCCGCCGCCCAACCCATCTGGCCGTGGCTGACGCTGGCCGCGGCGCTGCTGTTGCCGCTCGACGTGGCCGCGCGCCGGTTGACGCTGACGCGGCGCGATTGGGCGCGGGCGTGGAGGAGAATTAGGAATTATGAATTAGGAATTAGGAATGAAGAGGGGCCGGAGCGGGCGGAGGGGATGGCGCAGTTGTTGAGGGCTAAGGAGAGGGCGGGGGAGCGGGGGGGCAGGGGAGCAGGGGAGATGTTGCCTATCGCACAACCCCCTGGCGCAGACGAGCGACTGATGACCGACGACCACCGACCGCCAACCGACGCCTCACCGCCAAGCACTGCGCACCCATCCGAGGAAGGCACCCTGGCCGGCCGCCTGCGCGAGCGGCGGCGGCCAAAGGATTAAGAGAAGAATCCACAGATTTCACAGATTACACAGATTAGGTTTTGAAATCTGTGTAATCTGTGAAATCTGTGGATTCTCTTCCTCTGGGCGGCTTGGGGAAAGGCTCGTCGGGAACCGAGCCTTTCCCCAATAACCCGCCGGATGGAAAAGGGGGCCAGCGCATGGAACTGGGTGATGACGGCGCGGCCGATCCCTATAACCTCGTGTCAACGTCCAAAATCTGCGTAATCCGCGAAATCTGCGGATTCTTCCTCTTCAATACACCAACTCGCCGCGCAAGAAGGCCGCCGCTTGGGGCGACGCCGGCGCGTTGAAGAACGTCTCCACATCGGACAACTCGACCACCCGGCCGCCGAGCAGAAACGCCACCCGGTCGGCCACGCGCCGCGCCTGGAAGATGTCGTGCGTCACCCAGATCACGGTCATGCCCGTCGCGGCGTGCTCCTCGGCCACCAGCCGCTCGATGAGGCCGACGTTGTACGGATCGAGGTTGGCCGTCGGCTCGTCGAGCAGCAGCACGTCGGGCCGTATCGCCAGCGCCCGCACCAGGGCCACGCGCTGCGACTCGCCGGCCGACAACTTGGGCGCGGACTGCCGCGCCAGGTGGGCCAGGCCGAGCCGATCGAGCCAGGCGTTCAGTTGCGCCGCCGGCAGCCGCTCGCCGCGCAGGCGCAGGCCGTAGCCGATGTTGGCGGCCACGCTGCGGTGGAGCAGGGCGGGGCGCTGGAAGACGGCCGTCACTCGCCGCCGCTCGGCCAACGGCGGATCGCTGCCGGCCGGCCGGCCATCGAAGCTCAGGTGGCCCGCGCTCGGCGGCTCCAGGAAATTGAGCAGGCGCAACAGTGTACTCTTGCCGGAGCCGCTGGGGCCGACCAGCGCCAGGACTTCGCCGCGCCGGATGGTCAGGTCGGGGATGTCCAGCACCGTGCGGTCATTGTAAACTTTGGTCAGGCCGGTCAGATGGTAAATGTCGCCCGGCGCGACCGTTTCGTCGTGGAGAGCGCGCGGGCTGGCGACAGCGCCGGACTTGGCCGCGCCGTTGGAGCGGTCGGGCGCGCCGGCGGTGTGGGCCGGGTGGACGCGCGAATCTGTCCCCATGCGCAAGGCGTCAGGTAGCACTGCGCTCCTCCGACAGGCGATGGAAGCCCCAATTGGTCAGGAAGGCCAGCAGCAACAACAGCATGCCCAGCGCCAGGGCCAGGGCGAAGTTGCCGCGGCGCGTCTCCAGGACAATGGCCGTGGTCAGGACGCGGGTCTGCCCCTCGATGTTGCCGCCGACGAGCATCACCGCGCCGACCTCGGAGATGATGCCGCCAAAGGCGGCGATGATGGCCGCCAGCACGCCCAGCCGCGCCTCGACCAGCAGCGTCCAGGCCAGTTGCAGCCGCGTCGCGCCCAGCGAGCGCACTTGCAGCTTGACCGTCGGGTCGATGCTGCGCAGGGCGGTCATGGTCAGGCCGACGATGAGTGGCAGGGCGATGATGGTCTGGGCCATGATCATGGCCCGCGGCGTGAACAGCCAGTCGAGCCGCCCCAGCACCCCCTGCCGCGAGAGCAGCAGGTAGACGAACAGGCCGACGACGACCGGCGGCAGACCCATGCCGGTGTAGATGATGGGCAGGAGACAGCCGGCGGCCGGAACCCGCTCGCGCAGCCCCAGCCACGCGCCGAACGGCAAGCCGATGAGCACAGCCAGCAGCAGCGCCGCGCCGGTGACGCGCAACGTCATGCTGACGACGGCCACCAGCGCCGGGTCCATGTCCACCAGCAGCCGCAGCGCCTCGCGGAGAGCGTCTAGCAACGTTTCCATGAGTCAGGGATCAGGGTCTAGGTTCCAGGAGCCAGGTTCCAGGGCAGAACGCTCTTCCCTGGAACCTGGCCCCTGGAACCTGGAACCTTATTCTGCCGCATCCGGATAAAAGAGCGGCTGCCCAAACTCCTCAATGCCGAATTGTCCGATCTGCTCCTGCACCTCAGCCGAGGTGATCCACTCTACGAACAGCTGCGCCAGTTCGGCGTTGATGGCGTCTGACTTCTCCGGGTTGACCGGGATGACGCCGTAGGGATTGAGCAGGCTCGGATCGCCGTTCTCGGCGATGCTCGCACCGCCGACCATGATCGCCAGGTCGGGCAGGTTGGCGCTCATCGACAGGAACGTGCCCCGGTCGGTCAGCGTGTAAGCCCCGGATTCGTTGGCGTAGGTCAGTGTCTCGCCCATGCCCTGGCCGAGCGAGTTGTACCAACCGCCTTCCGGATCGGGGGTGACGCCCGCCGCTTCCCAGAGGCTCAACTCCTTGGTGTGCGTGCCGCTGTCGTCGCCGCGCGAGGCAAAGGGAGCCTCGGCGGCGATAGCCGCCAGCGCCTCGGCCGCCGTAGCCATACCCTGGATGCCGGCCGGGTCGGCGGCCGGGCCGACGATGATGAAGTCGTTGTACATCACGTCGGCGCGCGACAGCCCATGGCCTTCCTCGACGAAGGCGTCCTCGCGGGCG
>NZ_JAYRVJ010000785.1:0-2909 GCF_041918635.1 Promineifilum sp. (SeqCode) | reverse complement strand
GTTCTCCTCCGGCCCCGGCGGCCAGCACATGCAGAAGAACCAGACCGCCGCCCGCGTCATCCACAAGCCGAGCGGCATCATGGTCAAAATTCAGTCAGAGCGCAGCCTGTCCCAGAACAAGCGGCTGGCGATGGCCATCATCCAGGCCCGGTTGCAGGAGATGGAGCAGGACAAGCAGAGCGCCGCCGTGGCCGCCGACCGCAAGGCGCAGGTGGGCAGCGGCGACCGCAGCGAGAAGATCCGCACCTATAACTACCCCCAATCGCGCGTCACCGACCACCGCGTCGGCTTCACCAGCTATAACCTGCCGGTGGTCATGGACGGCGACCTCGACCCGTTCATCGACGCCCTCGCCGTGGCCGATGAGGCCGAGAAGCTGGCTGCGGCGACTGAGTAGGGGCCAGGGGAAGAAAGGTTCCTGGGGCCAGGTTCCAGGTTCTAGGGAAGAACGCTCTTCCCTGGCCCCTGGAACCTAGCCCCTATCATGAGGGACAGATGACCGAACTTGTCTACCAGCCCAAGGGGCTGTATTTTGAGGACTTCGAGATCGGGCGCAAGCTGCGCACGGCCGGCCGCACTATCACCGAGGCCGACATCGTGGCCTTTGCCGGGCTGTCGGGCGACTACAACCAGATTCACACCAACGCCGTCTATGCCGAGGCCGGCGGATTCGGCCGGCGCGTGGCCCATGGGCTGCTGGTGCAGTCCATCGCCACCGGTCTGGCCGTCCAGTCGGGCGTGATTGAGGGGACAGTGCTGGCCTTCCGCGAGTTGGCTGCCAAGTTCAGTCTGCCCGTCTTCATCGGCGACACGGTGCACGTCGCGATCGAGATTGTGGACAAGAAAGCCTTTCCCCGGTTGGGGGGTGGCAACGTGACGATGAAGTACGCCGTCGTCAACCAGAACGGCGAGGCGACGCAGCGGGGCAACTGGGTTATGCTGGTGAAGGCGCGTGGTGCAGGCTGACAGCCTGCGCTACATCCAGCGCGGGAACCATCCAGCCCCGCCCGGCGTCAAGTAGAGAGCATGCAAGACGACAAAAACCGCCAGCCAGACCAGGAGCCGGAGGGCCAGGAGCGCCGCTCATCCCCTCTGCAACCCTATAGCAGCAAGCCCAAACCCGCGTCCCCCGCCGAGGAGCCGGAGACCATCTCCCTGCTCGACCTGATGGGCGAGGAGGCGCAACAGCAGGGCGCGCCGCCGCCCGTGCCGCCGGAGGCCAAGACAGTGGAATTGCCGCCGCTATCGGCCTCCAACCCGCCGGCCCGGCCCGCGCCTGCGCCTCTGACCGACGACCAGGCCACGCCCACGGCCATGCCCCCCCTGGCCGACCAGGCGACGCCTACCGCCGCGCCGCCCGGCCAGACGCCCCCGACACAAGGGCGCGCGCAGCGCCCGCTGAGCCGCCAGGAGTGGCAGACCCCCGAATCGACGCCGACCATCGACGACACCGAGGCCACCCGCGTCCAGCCGCGCGTCGCCTTTCCCGGCGCGACGCAACAACGACCCGATCAGCCGACCGCCGACCGCCAGCCGCCGGCCGGCCAGCCGCCGCGCCCTATCGTTCCACCGCCCGGCCCGCCGCCGAGCGACGCCCAGACAGTGGTTCGCCCGCGATCGGGCTATCAGGCCCCGCCCGCCGCCTGGCCCCAACAGCCAGCCGGCGCGCAACCGCCCGCCCAGCCGCGCCCGCCCGCCGCTCCGCCGTCTCCGCCGCGCCGCGACGCGCCGAAGGTGGCGACACCTCCGGCCCCACCGGTCGTGTCGCGCGCCCCGCTGACGGCCGGCCGCATAGCACGCGGCCTGATGGTGGCGCTGCTCGTCCTGGTCGTCGGCTCGTTCCTGGTGGCCTCGCTGGCCGCCGTCGGCTACAGCCTCGTCGCCAGCGACCTGCCGCGGCCGACGGAGTTGCGCGACCGGGCCAGCACCTTCGAGACGGCCCGCATCTATGACCGCAACGGTCAACTGCTCTATGCCCTGGCCGACCCCAACGCCGGCAACCGCACCTACGTGACGCTCGACCGCATCTCTCCCTACCTGGTGCAGGCGACCATCTCCACCGAGGACAAGCGCTTCTACGACAACCCCGGCTTCGACCCCATCGGCCTCGTCCGCGCCGTCGTCATGGCCGCGCGCGAACAGGAGGCGGTGGCCGGAACCAGCACCATCACCCAACAGTTGGTGCGCGCCACCCTGCTCGATGAGGACGAGCGCACCGAGCGCAGCTACCGGCGCAAGGTGCGCGAGATCATCCTCGCCGCCGAAATCTCCCGTACCTACGAGAAGAATGAGATTCTTGAGCTTTACCTCAATGAGATTTATTACGGCAACCTGGCTTACGGCATTGAGGCGGCGGCCAACACCTACTTCAACAAATCGGCCGCTGAACTGACGCTGGCCGAGGCGTCGCTGCTGGCCGGGCTGCCCCAGGCCCCGGCCCTCTGGGACCCCTACACCGCGCCCGACAAGGCATTAGGCCGCCAGCGCGAGGTGCTGAGCCTGATGGTGTCCAATGGCGACGTGACGCTTGAAGAGGCCCAGGCGGCGCTGAACGAGATGGCCGTCCGCGTCTACGAACTGGAGCCGCAGGCCGTCACCATTCGCCACCCGCACTTCACCTTCACCGTCTTGCAGCAGGCCGAGGAGCTGCTGGGCGCGCAGTCGATCTATCGCGGCGGCCTGAGCATCCAGACGACGCTCGATCCCGACGCGCAGCGGCTGGCCGAGGAGGCCGTAGCCGCCAACCGCGAGCTGCTGGCCTCCGGCGGGGCCAACAACGCCGCCCTGGTCGCCCTGCAACCGCAGACCGGCGAGATTCTGGCGATGGTCGGCAGCGCCGACTTCAACAACGAAGCCATCAGCGGCCAGGTCAACATGGCCCTGGCCCCGCGCCAGGCCGGCTCGTCCAT
>NZ_JAYRVJ010000784.1:0-3961 GCF_041918635.1 Promineifilum sp. (SeqCode) | reverse complement strand
CAACACGGCCCAGTTGCAGAACGAAGAGCAGGCGCGCCGGCAGTTCGTGGTGGCCTGGCTGAGCGAGTTGGGCTATGACGCGGCGCAGTTGGAGACGGATGAGGCGTATGCTCGCCGGGCCGTCGCCCGCGAATGGCTGCGCAGCCGCGACTGGGATCCGGATGAGATTTACCCGGACAACCCCGCCGAGGTCCTCAAGGCGCGCTGGCAGGAACTCGACGCGAAGGCGATTGAGGTCTGCGTGCGGGAGTGGTTTGCGTTCATGCTGGAAAAGCAGGGCGATCTGCTGCCGGAGCACATCACCCAGTTGGAGCCGATGACGGCCGACCTGGAGCAACTGATGGCGCTGGCGCATGAGGTCACGGTGTTGACCCACGTGCCGCTGCCGACGTTGGGCAAGGAGCGGCTGTTTGACGGCAAGACGGGGCGGCCGTTCGATCAGCCGGTGACGGTGGGCGTGCTGCACATGATGAAACTGGCCCACCTGGTTGAGGACAAGGCCCATGCTCGCTCCACCGGCCCATACTCGCTGGTGACGCAGCAGCCGCTGGGCGGCAAGGCGCAGTTCGGCGGCCAGCGTTTCGGCGAGATGGAAGTGTGGGCGCTGGAAGCCTATGGCGCGGCGCACACGCTGCAAGAGATGTTGACCGTCAAATCCGACGACACGCAGGGACGGGTCAAGACGTACGAGTCCATCGTTAAGAACGAGCCGATCGAGGAGCCGGGCGTGCCGGCCTCGTTCCGGGTGTTGGTGAAGGAGTTGCAGAGCCTCGGCCTGGCCGTTGAAGCGACGACGGAAGGGGGCGAGGTGGTGCGCTTTGGCAAGGAAGATGACAAGCGGACGAGCCGCAAGTGGGCCGGGGACGATTTCATGGCCCTGGCGCGGTCGAACCGCTAAGGCGCGTAGTAGGGGCGGGTTTGAAACCCGCCCCGATTACAAACGGCAAAATGACCTGTGGAAGTCTTGACAACCTTCCCGATTCTGGTAAGATACTATTTCGTATGTGTCTAGCCTAAACGGGTAGCGACTTACCTTGTCGTTACGAATTGAATAGGTCGAAAGAGAAGGGGGCCATCCAGCAGTAGTAACGCGATGGCCTCCCTGTTGTCGGGTTGCGGTGAGGTGGCCTCGGGTCGAGGAACCTTCCTCCTGCCTTTCCCTTTCTAACCAATCGGTTTCTATCGTTATTCACAACTGAATAGAAAGCGTCAAATCACTACTGCGGGTGATAAGGAACGAAAATTCGTCCCCTTCCGATGCAGCGGTTTGTGGCGTTTTCTGTCTGCGCAGGCAACTGCGTAGGGGCCGACAGTAGCCGGCCAGTGGCAGGCGAAGAGAGTCTCAGTAAGGAGAAACAATAGCGGTGCCTACAGTCAATCAGCTTGTCCGCAAGGGACGGAGTTCTAAGTCCAAGAAGAGCAAGTCTCCGGCCTTGCAGTATACCTTGAATACGTTCCGGCAGCGGCGGTCGCGGCAGCCGATGGGCGCCCCCCAGAAGCGCGGGGTCTGCACGCAGGTGAAGACGATGACGCCCAAAAAGCCGAACTCGGCGCTGCGCAAGGTGGCGCGTGTTCGCCTGTCGAATGGCATCGAAGTGACGGCCTACATCCCCGGTGAGGGGCATACGCTGCAAGACCACTCGGTGGTGCTGGTGCGCGGCGGCCGTGTGAAGGATTTGCCCGGCGTCCGCTATCACATCGTGCGCGGTACGCTGGATGCCGGCGGTGTGGTCAATCGCAAGAAGGGCCGCTCGAAGTACGGTACCAAGGTGGGCAAAGGGAAGAAGTAATCAGTGATCAGTGCGTCGGTTTCAGTACAGACTAAGCTACTGAACACTGACCTACTGAATACTGACTGCTGGAGGAATGCTATGTCGAGACGATACCGTCCGGAAAAGCGCGAGATCGAGGGAGACGTTAAGTTCGATAACGTCCACGTCTCCATGTTCGTGAATCGCCTGATGTATGATGGCAAGAAGAGCGTGGCCGAGAGCCTGATGTATGACAGCTTCGATCAGATCGAAGAGAAGCTCGGGCGGCCGGGCGTTGAGGTGTTCGAGCAAGCGCTGCAAAATGTGATGCCGCAGATCGAAGTGCGCCCGCGGCGCGTCGGCGGCGCGACCTATCAGGTTCCTGTGCCCGTCGAGCCATACCGCCAGACTTCGCTGGCGATGCGCTGGCTGCTGACGGCGGCTCGCAATCGCGGCGGTCAGACCATGGTTGACAAACTCGCCAACGAATTCATCGACGCCGCCAACAACCAGGGTTCGGCCGTTAAGAAGCGGGACGATACGCACCGCATGGCGGAGGCTAACCGCGCCTTCTCCCACTTCCGAGCTTAGGTTTGAGTAATGGCTGATTATCCCCTGGAACGCATCCGCAATATCGGCATCATTGCCCATATTGACGCGGGCAAGACGACGACCACCGAGCGCATCCTGTATTACACGGGTGTGATTCATCGCATGGGCGAAGTGCACGAAGGCACGGCCACGATGGATCACATGGATCAGGAGCGCGAGCGCGGGATCACCATCTCCTCCGCGGCGACCACGACTTTCTGGTTGGATCACCAGATCAACATCATCGATACCCCCGGCCACATCGACTTCACGGCCGAGGTGCAGCGCAGCCTGCGCGTACTCGATGGCGGCGTGGTCGTTTTCGATGCCGTGGCCGGCGTCGAGCCGCAGTCGGAGACGGTCTGGCGGCAAGCCAACGGCTACGACGTTCCGCGCATGTGCTTCGTCAACAAGATGGACCGCATTGGCGCCGACTTCAAGCGCACTGTGGGGATGATCAAGGATCGTCTGGGGGCCAACCCCGTTGTCATCCAATTTCCCATCGGCGAAGAGTCCGCCTTCCGGGGTATTGTGGACTTGCTGACGATGCAGGCCTCCATCTACCGCGATGAGGACCTGGGCAGCAAGCCGCAGACCGGCCCCGTCGAGGAGTTGGGCTTGCCCGCCGACATGCTGGCCGAGATCGCCGCCGCCCGCGAGACGATGGTCGAGGCCATTGCCGAGACCGACGACGAACTGACTCTGCGCTTCCTGGAAGGGGAGCCCATCGAGGTCGATGAGTTGCGCGCCGCCCTGCGTCGCGCCACCATCTGCAACCAGGCCACGCCCGTCCTATGTGGCAGCTCGCTGCGCAACCGGGGCATCCAACGCGTCCTCGACGCCATCGTCTACTACCTGCCGTCGCCGCTGGACATCCCGGCCATCGCCGGCGAGAACCCGTACACGGGCAAGATCGAGCAGCGCACGGCCAACGTCGATGAGCCGCTGTCGGCCCTCGTTTTCAAGATCGTCACTGACCCCTACGTCGGCCGGCTTGCCTACTTCCGCGTCTACTCCGGCGTCCTCCGCGTCGGCGAGTCGGCGCTCAACAGCACCAAGGATAAGCGGGAGCGCATCGGCCGGATTTTGCGCATGCATGCCGACCACCGCGAAGACCTGAAGGAAGTCCGCGCCGGCGACATCGGGGCCACGTTGGGGCTGAAGAATACCTTCACCGGCGACACCCTGTGCGACGCCAAAGGGCCGATCATCCTGGAAGCCATCGACTTCCCGGAACCGGTCATCCAGTTGGCGATTGAGCCGAAGAGCAACCTCGATCAGGACAAGATGGGCAACGCCCTGCGCGCCCTGGCCGAGGAAGACCCGACCTTCCAGGTGCGGGTCGATGAGCAGACGGGCCAGACCGTGCTCTATGGCATGGGCGAGTTGCACCTCGAAGTCCTCGTCGACCGGCTGATGCGCGAATTCAAGGTCGGCGCCAACGTGGGTAACCCGCGGGTTGCCTACCGCGAGACCATTACCCGGACCGTCGACAAGATGGAGGGCCGCTTTGTGCGCCAGTCCGGCGGTCGCGGCCAGTTCGGCCACGTCGTTTTGCGCGTCGAGCCGTTGGAGCCAGGTTCCGGCATCGTCTTCGAAAATGCTACCATCGGCGGGGT
>NZ_JAYRVJ010000783.1:0-3223 GCF_041918635.1 Promineifilum sp. (SeqCode) | reverse complement strand
GGGCAGGATGCTCAGGCCGGGCGGGGCGAGCGCCGCGTCCGCGAAGTGGTCGCCGGCGTTGACGAAGATGCTGAAGTCGTACTCATTGCGGGAGAGGGGAACGAATAGAAAGAGGACATACAGGATGGCGACGATGAGCGCCGCTGTGAGCGGGGTGTTCAGCCGTTGCATAAGTTTGCTCCTAGTATATCCTGTCCTGATATAAGAGAAGAGGAACATAGAGAGACACAGAGAACGGACACAGAGACACACGGAGGAAGAAAGAGGGTTCTCTGTGGAACTCCGTGCGATCTCCGTGTCTCTCTGTGTTCCTCTTATTTGCTCTTGTGATAAGCTCTCGAAATGGACAGACAGCAACTTCTAAAGCAGATCGATAAGCGCTGGACGGCGTTCCAGCGCTCCTACGCCGGGCTGAGCGCGGCGCAGATGACGACGCCGGGCGTGGCGGGCGACTGGTCGGTGAAGGACATCCTGGCCCATATCACCACGTGGGAGGAGGAGGCGCTGGAGCATCTGCCCGCCATCCTGGAAGGCAAGCGCCCACCGCGCTACTCTGTCAAGTACGGCGGCATCGACGCCTTCAACGCCCTGCGGACGGAACAGAAGCGCGGACTATCGCTGCCCGACGTGCTGCACCAACTAGAGGAAACACACCAGCGCCTCATTACCTCCATTGAGCACGCGCCTGACGAAGCGCTGGCGGGCGAGACGCGCTTTCGCCGCCGCCTGCGCCTCGATACGTACAGCCACTACCCGCTGCACACGAAGATGATAGAGGCGTGGCGAGAACAGTTGCGCGAGTGACAAGAAGGAAGAGCTCACGCAAAGAGCGCCAAGAGATATTCTTCTTTGCGTTCTTCGCGAACTTTGCGATCTTTGCGTGAGCTCTTACGAGGGCCGGCGCACTTCTTGCCGCCAGAAGAAGAAAGCCATCCCCAGCGTGAACAGCACCGCCACGCCGGCATAGCTCATTGTCGGCGTGCGGCTGAAATCAAACTCCGAGCGGAAGAACAGCAGTGTCGCGCACACGGCCACACCGAACAGGATGGCCAGCGCGCCGGCCGAGCGTACCTCATCCCAATCGTGGGCAAAGGCCATGGTGCCGGCCCACACCGCCCAACCCATGAACCAGGCGGCGATGATCCGCGCGTCGAAGCCATTCAGGTCCCAGGCCCAGCGCAGATCGAGCCACTCCGGGTTGATGATGAGCAGCGCGCCCATCAGAAAGAGGACGCCGACAACCGCGACCAGGAAGCGCCGGAACCAGGTCAGGATGGGGCCGCCGGTGCTCAGATGCGCGTGGCGGGCCTCCTCCGTCCAGGGCGCGGCGAAGATCATCGTGATCGGCTCGAAGGTGTAGAACACAATCCACAGATGGGCCACCAGGAAACGCCAGTTCATCTCGTCGGCGTGCCAGAGTGTTGCCAGTAACAGCGTCCCGGTGAAGGCTAGATTGCCCCACAGCGTCCAGCGCAGGTGGAGCCAGTTGCGGGCGAAGAGGAATTGCAGGAAGAAGAAGGTGCGGAAGACGTAACCCGCGCCGATGAAAGCCTGAGCCAGTCGCGGCTCGACGACCCAGGCGAAATGGGTTGGTATGAATTGAGGGAAGAAGAACATCCACAGCGCGAAAGTAGCCGCCAACAGCACGCCCATGATCGCCCAGGGACGTAGCGCGCGCGGCGCGGGGACGAATGGATTCATGCGTGCCTCCTTCATCAGGCGCTCGCCAACTCAATCGCGCCGCCCCGCGTCGTGACAAAGGAGCCGCTGACGACCTGGCGGCCCGACCGTCCCGTGATCAGCCACTCGCCCAGCCCGCCGCCGCTCTCGGCCGAGCCGGAGAGGATCGCCAGCGTCGCCCCACCGCCAGGAGGCAACAACGCGACGTCAGTGTAGCGATCGCCCTGCTCCCAGCGGTGGCCCTGGGTGGCGACCGTCAGCACCTCGACGGTGGCGTTGAGGCAACGCACGGTCATGCGTGTGCCTTCGCCGACGACCAGCGCGGGCGTATTGCCCAGCCCCACCCGGCCATTCAGGCACAGGCCCACCCCCGGCAATTCGTGAAACACCAGCAGGTATTCGCCCCGTTTCGGCAGCTGCGGCACGGCGGCGAAGCGGGAGGCGGTGTCCCCTGCCTGCCGCAGCGGCCCAGCCGGCGCATCCGGCTCTTGCTCACCGGGCGCCTCGATGATCAGCGCGCCGAACGCGCCGAGAGCCACGCTGTCATGCCCTTGCCGGGCGGCGTCATGGTAGAGCCACGTCCCGGCCGCGGCCCGCTGCGGGCAAGCCCAGCGGTAGGTGAACGACTCGCCCGGCGCGACCCGGTCGGCCCGCCGGTTGCCCTGGGTCGCGTCGGGCGACGCCAGGGGGAAAATGGCGTTGTACTCGGCCGCCCGGCCCGCGCCGTGCGGCTCCAGACTGTGGCAGCGATCAGACTCGACGACGCCCGACCGCCTATCCATATTGCGAAAGTGGACGACGATCTCATCGGCGACCTTGGCCCGCAGTGTCGCGCCGGGAATCGTGCCCTGAGTCCCGGTCGGGTCCGGCTCCGTCAAGTCCCACGGGTTGAGCGGCCGGTCATCCGGCGCGGCCCAGTTCGCGCTGTAGCGCCGTAGGACGAGCGCCTCGTGAGAGGCCGGGCGATACGCGCCGCTCGCCGTTCGCGGCAAGGGCTTGCCGGTCAGCCGGTCCGCGCCCCACGGACAAGCGTCCCAGGCATGGTTCTCCAGTTGTAGCCAGTATTCCTTGATACGCGCCATGCGGCCCTCCTTATTGGCCTATCATCGGCGAGCACGGGCGCTCACACCAGCCGGTCCAGTTCCGGCAGCGCGGCTCGAATACGCTGCGCCCCGCCGGTTCTGAGTGGTTCGCCGTGACCGACGCACAGGATTTCGCTGTCCAGTTCGGCCAGCCGCCGGACGGAGGCGCGGTGTTGTTTGACGTTGAGCAGAAAGCCGCGCCAGCCCAATTGGAACGTCGGCCAGGTGCAGACCGCGTCGCCGGCGATCAGCGCCCGGCGTTCCGGCCAGTAGAAGGCCAGATGGCCGGGCGAGTGACCCGGCGCGTAAACGACAGTCAGCGGCCCGATCCGGTCGCCGTCGTGAACAAAATGGTCCACGTGCGCCGGCGGGTGCTTGGAGAGGTTGAAATTGAGGGCGATCTGTAGCGGCCAGACGCGCGCGGGGTTGTAGGGCCGGCTCGACACGGGCTGCGCGACCCG
>NZ_JAYRVJ010000782.1:0-1785 GCF_041918635.1 Promineifilum sp. (SeqCode) | reverse complement strand
GCCGCTGTGGTCGGTGTCGGGGCGACAGGACTTGCAACCTCCACAGTCGCTTCGCCCAGCGCCAGCGCCAGCCCCTCCGGCGCAGGGGCGGCCGGCGCGGGCAAAGCCGTCGGCAGCGGCGTCGTCACCAGGGCGATAACGTGCTCCGGCACATACTGCCGCACCCGCCCCGGCAAAGCGCCCACCAGCCGCGGCAGCGCCCACCACAGCGCCGCCGCCAGAACCACCGCGATAATCACGGTGGCCGCCGCCCATTGTACCCGCCCGCTCGCCATAGGCTTCATTATACCCGGCTACCGCCCATCATGACCGCCTCATTGACAACCCTTCACCCCCGCCCCATAATCCCGCAGAAAGAGAGCATCCGCAGATTACGCAGATGGGTCAGCGCTCTGCCTGGGTATTTGACCTACTACCGAAATATCTCTGACAAATCTGCGTAATCTGCGAAATCTGCGGATTCTTCCGAAAGGCGCATATGAAAGAAGCGATCGGTTTCATTGGACTGGGCATCATGGGCCGCGGCATGGCGGCCAATCTGTTGAAGGCCGGCTTCCCGTTGACGGTCTGGAACCGTACGGCCGGGCGGGCTGCGCCGCTGGTCGACGCCGGCGCGGCGGCGGGCGACAGCCCGGCCGGCGTGGCCCGCCACAGCGACATCATCGTGACGTGCGTCAGCGACACGCCCGACGTGGAGGCGGTCGTTCTGGGTCCGGCCGGCGTTATCGAGGGCGCGCGGCCCGGCGCGCTGGTCATCGATTGCAGCACCATCAGCCCGGCAACAACGCGCGACATCGCCGCCCGGCTGAGAGAGCGCGGCGTCCACTTCCTCGACGCGCCGGTCAGCGGCGGCAGCGAGGGCGCGGCCAAGGGCACGTTGAGCATCATGGTCGGCGGCGAAGCGGAGCAAGTGGAGCGGGCCAAACCGGTGCTGGCGGCCATGGGCAAGACGATCACCCACGTCGGCGGGCCGGGCGCGGGCCAAATGGTGAAGCTAGTTAACCAGATCCTCGTGGTCGTGACCATGCAGGGGGTGGCCGAGGCGCTGCTATTCGCCCAGGCCGGCGGGCTGGATTTGGAGCAGACGCTGGCGGCCGTCGGCGGCGGCGCGGCTGGCAGTTGGATGCTCAACAACCGCGGCCCACAGGTCATTCAGCGCGACTTCCGGCCGGGCTTCACGATTGACTTGCAGCAGAAGGATTTGCGGCTGGTGTTGGAGACGGCCGACCAGTTAGGCATCCCCCTGCCTTCAACGGCGATGGTCTTCCAGTTCTATCGCGCCCTCCAGCAGCAGGGCCTCGGCGGCGACGGCAACCACGCGCTGGCAAAGGCGTTGGAGCGGTTGGCGGGGGTAGAAATTGGGGGTGGGCAGTAGATCGGTTGGTCAGTAGGTCAGTAAGTCAGTTAGGTCGGTGGAGCGCTGTTCGGACGGGAGCGGTGGTCTGGGGGCGACGGGAAGTCGGCGAGGCTGTAGGCACGAGCAAAGCCATCGCGCCGGTCGGGGTAGAAGAAGTAGCTGAGGCTGACCTGCGCGCCGTAGCGTTCGTCTAGCACCACCCCGGTGATGATGAAACCGGCTTTTAGCTTGGCGATCAATACCGGCCGGTTATTGACCATGTGGTTACTCGTCACCCGCTCATAGCCCAGCGCGTGCAGATAAGGGAGTAGATGAGCCAGGAACGCGGCATAGATGCCTCGTCGCCGGTACTCAGGCAGAACAACCGTCCAGGCCATGAAGTAGGTGCTGGGGTCGTTCAGGTAGCCGGTCGACCAACCGGCCGGCCG
>NZ_JAYRVJ010000781.1:0-3210 GCF_041918635.1 Promineifilum sp. (SeqCode) | reverse complement strand
CTCCAATGCGCGCCGACGATGGCCGGCCGCAGCGGCAAGCGGCCGGCTCGGCCCTGCCGCTCGACCCATTGCCGGGCCAACTCCTCGAAGGCCGTCTGCCCAACGAAGGCCCGCAGGTCTTGCCTGATTCGCGCGAGCACCGAGTCGGGATCGAAAGGCAGGTAATCGTGAAAGGGAGCCAGAAAACGAAAGTAGAAGCGGAAATAAGGATCGGTGAGATGATAGCGACCCGATTTGGATTTGCGTCGCGCGGCCGGGGCAATCATGGCCGGCAACCGCCGCTCAACCAACTTCAGGTCTTGCAACCGTTGCAAGTAGGCTGAGAGGTGACTCGTAGAGAGCAGCGCGTGGTTACTGATGTCGCGCAGCGTGTGGCTGCCCAACCCAATGGCTTTCAGGATAGCCAGGTACGACTGCGGCTCGCGCACCTCGTCATAGAGCAGAAATGCCGGCTCGGCCAGAAACATACTGCCGCCCGCGAGCATCACTTGCCGAATGTTGTCGGTCAGACTGAGCGCCGGGTCAAGCCAGTTGAGGTAGGCCGGTACGCCGCCGATGACGGCATAGGCAGCGACACGTTCTTCCGCCGACCAGTTGGGGAAGAAGTCACGTAGGGCAACAAAGGGTAGCGGCTCCAGGTACCATTGGCCGGTCAGGCGACCGAATAGGGGCGATTGGTGCAATTGAAGCGACTCCATCGCTCTGACCTGCGAACCGCATAAGACAATGACCAGATTCGCGTGCTGGAAGTGAGCGTCCCAGGCATGCTGTAGGGCAGAGAGGGTGGCCGGGTCGGACTCGGCCGCATACGGCAACTCGTCCAGAATCAGGATATGCCGCCGGTCGCCAAGAAGCGCGGCGATCGCGTCCCATAATTCGGCCCAACTGTCGAATAGGGGCGCCTGGCGCAAGGGCATATTCTGCAATCGCGCATAGAGCTTGCGGCGCTGGAGATCGGCTGGCTCCTTCTCAGCCGCCCAATAGGTGTAGGGCGTATCGCCGCGAGCGCACCATTCCAGCAGCAGCGCCGTTTTTCCAACTCGTCGCCGACCATATAGCAGAATCAACTGCGCTGGCCCGGGTCGATGGCGACTCAGTAGGTCCTGGAAGTAGGCTAATTCACGCTGGCGATCAACGAAAGCTGCATCAGCAGATAACTTTTGCACCATGTAGATTATTATACACAACATGGTGTTAAAATCAAACACGATGGTGCTATTCGCCGCGAAACTCCAGCCCTCGATATGCCGGCCGCCGGCTCCCATCAAACCGCAGCAAGCTATACCCGACCTCCTGGAACTCCGGCCCCAGCGCAGCGGTGAAGTTCAGGTTCCACAGGAACATCGGCCCCACCCACGCCCGCTCATGGGCCAACTCATAGGCGCGCAGGATGTAGACCGCCTGCTCGTACTCGCTGGTCTCCGCCATGAACTCCGCCCCGGCCGGCGGCGCGGCGGGCGCGCCCTCAGGGGTGTACAGGCCCTCGAAGCTGCCCCAGCCGAACTCCGTCGGCCAGAGCGGCAGCGCATCCGCGCCGGCGCTGACCAACATGGCCCGGTAATCCTCCAGCGTGTCGAGGAAGAAGAAACTCGGGTGATTGTTGTGGCTGCCGGTGACCTGCGTCGGGTCGGCAACGCGGCTGTCGGACGGGTTGGCCCAGCCGTAGGGGTGGACGCCCACGCCATCGACCACCTCGGCCACGCCCGCAGCCAGCATCGCCCCCAGATAAACGCGGTCGTCGATGGCGCTCACGCCGTCGTTAATGCCCGTCACGGCCGGCGCGCCGCTGATGAGCAGCGCCGCCGGATCGGCTGCCCGCACCCCGGCCGCGCCGCGCCGCATCAGCGCCACAAAGTCGGCCGCGCTGAGGGGCGATCCGTTCCACTCCCGCTGCAAGTTCGGCTCGTTCCACAGTTCGTAGGCAGCCACCTGGCCAGCGTAGCGCGTCGCCAGCAACCGCATGAACGCCTCGAAGTGGCCGTAGTCGGCCGGCGGGCCGTCCATCTCCGTCACCGGCCGGCTCCACTCCGGGGCCTTGCTGACGCTGAGCAGCACCTTGACGTTCTGCCCGGTGGCTCCGGCCACCAGCCGGTCGAGTTCCTCGAACAGTTGCGCGTCATACTCGCCCGGCCGCGGCTCGTGGAGCTTCCACGACACCTGCACCTTCACCCAGCCGATGTCCAGCGCCTCGAAGTGGCGCAGCAGGTCGCGCACGTCCTGGCGGTGGAGGTAGATTTGCAGGCCGATCTTGTCCCGGTCGAGCGGCGGGCCGGTGTATGCGGGGAAGGCGGGTTCGGGCGTGGCCGTCGGCGGGGCTGGCGTAGGCGATGATGCCAGCGTGGCCGTGTCAGTGGGCGCGGCGGCGATAGACGCCGCCGTCGCGCCGCCCGCTTCGCCGCCCGGCGCGACGGGGACGAAGATTTGACCGGTGGGATTGAGGGTGGCTGTTGAAATACTATTGTCGGGCGGCGCCTCGGCCGTTGGCGCGGGCGACAAGGGAGGTGTAGATATAGGTGATGGTGGAGGTTGACAAGCAGACAGAAGCAGAATGCATGGCCAGAGCAATTTGATAATGTGGTGCATTGACCGGATTATATACACCACCTCCTCACTGGCTGAAAGTATCTGCCAATACTCTAAGGGCGTCAGATAACAGCGTTTCCTGTCTTGACGAACTAAATGGTATTACATACAATACCATTATGCGGCACATCGTCATCGACACGAACGTCTTCGTATCCGCCCTATTGTCACAGCGCGGGGCATCTTTCCGGATAATAGCACTGCTTGACAAAGGGTTGTTCCGCATCAATCTTTCGGTGCCGCTAGTTGTAGAGTATGAAGATGCGGCAACTCGAGTTCTGCCACAGACCCGCCTAACGCCGCAGGATTTGGGCGACATTTTGGACTATCTATGCCAAGTTGGCGAGCAGCATCAAGTTTATTACTTATGGCGGCCGTTTCTTCGCGATCCGCGTGACGATATGGTACTGGAACTGGCGGTAGCCGCTGAGTGTGATGCCATCATTACATTTAACGAGAAAGATTTTAGTGGCGTGGAGGTATTTGGTTTACGAGTCATATCGCCTCGACAATTCCTCCGCGAAATAGGAGAGCTATCATGACAGCCATAAGCCTGCGCTTGCCCGACTCCCTCCATAAGCTTGCCCGCGAACTAGCCGAGCAAGAGGGCATTTCCATGAACCAATT
>NZ_JAYRVJ010000780.1:0-3920 GCF_041918635.1 Promineifilum sp. (SeqCode) | reverse complement strand
TTTTGTACTTTTTTATTAATCGTATGGGTTTTGTTCCTTGGGTTTTGTGTTCATTAATGCCCTGTGGACTCGCACCACTGCTTACTGCTAACTGAACACCGTCCCCCCACCTCCGCCCAACCCCGCCAAATCCACAATGCGCACCCGGGGCACGCCGCGAGCCAGCGCGTCGAGCGCCGTGCGCACCTTGGGGATCATGCCGCCGGTGATGACACCGTCGCGGATCAGCGCCTCGGCTGCGTCTGGCGTCAACGCGGGCAGGCGTTGGCCGTCCGCCAGCACGCCGGGCACATTCGAGACGAAGTCGAGCGCGTCGGCCGGCAGTGCCGCGGCGATGGCCCCGGCGGCCTCGTCGGCGTTGACGTTGTAGGTCTGGCCGTCCTGGCCCAGCGAGATGGGCGAGATGACCGGGGTGATGCCATCGTCCATCAGCCGGCGCAGCAGGCCGGCGCGAACGGCTGTGACCTCGCCCACCAGGCCCAGATCCACCGTCGGGTGAGGGCGCTTGCGGCAGCGCAACAGCCCACCGTCCACGCCGCTCAGGCCCACCGCGTCCAGCCCGGCGGCCAGCAGCGCCCTGACGACCTGCTTGTTCGTGTGGCCGGAGAGCGCCATCTCGGCCGCCGCCAGCGACGCGGCGTCGGTGACGCGCAGGCCGTCCACCTTGATCGGTGCGAGGCCCAGGCGGGTCTGCAGCGCGGCGATGTCCTGGCCGCCGCCGTGGACGACGACCAGCGGCCCCTCTGCCGCCAGCCGGGCCAGTTGCGCCGCCAGTTCCTCCAGAAAGCCGGGGGCGCTCATCTCGTTGCCGCCGATCTTGATGACGCGGGTCATAGGTTACTCCCAGACCTGACAGGTGCGGGCGTTGCCGCAACGCCCGCACCTGTCAGGTCTAAATGGTTACAGCCCCGCCGTCTCCGCGCACCCAAACATGACGTTCATATTCTGCACCGCCTGCCCGGCCGCGCCTTTGATCAGGTTGTCGATGGCCGAGGTGAGGATGAGCGTCCGGCCGACCAGGGTCAGGCCGATGGCGCAGCGGTTGGTGTAGGTGACGTGGGCCAGCGAGGCCAGTTCGCCTGCCGGCAGCACCTCGACGAACGGCTCGCCCGCGTAGGCGTCGCCATAGAGGGCGCGCAAATTGGCCTCGGTCGCGTCCGCGCCCAGCGTGACGTAGATCGTGGACAGGATGCCGCGCGGCACGGGCAGCAGGTGGGGCGAGAAGACGAGCGGCGGCGCGCTCGCCCGCCACCAGCCGATGGCCTGTTCCATCTCCGGCAGGTGGCGGTGGACGCGGCCGATCTTGTAGGGCGAGAAGTTGTCGGCCACCTCGACGAAGTGGCTGGTCTGCGACGGCGTCCGGCCCGCGCCGCTGACGCCCGACTTGCTGTCGGTGATGATCGGCCCGGCCAGCGGCACGTTGCTCAGCAGCAGCGGGCGCAGCGCCAGCAGCACGCTCGTCGGGTAGCAGCCGGGGTTGGCGACCAGCCGCGCGCCAGGCAGGTCGGCGCGGCAGACCTCGGTCAGGCCGTAGATCGCCTCGGCCAGCAGTTCCGGCGCGGGGTGGGTGTGGGCGTACCAGTGGGCGTAGGCCGCGGCGTCGCGCAGGCGGAAGTCGGCGCTGAGGTCGATGACCCGCACGCCGGCGGCCAGGGCGACAACGGCCGTCTCGGCCGCCGCGGCGTGGGGCAGGCAGAGGAAGGCCACGTCCACCTCATCGAGCGGGGCCTCCGCTCCGGCGATGAGCGGCAGGGCGGGGGCGGCCGGGAAGACCTGGCGCAGCGTCTTGCCCGCCTGCGATTGGGAGGCGACGAAGGCGATCTCGGCTCCGGGGTGGCGCTGGAGAATCCGCACCAACTCCATCCCCGTGTATCCCGTCGCGCCGTAAATACCGACTCTAATCATTGCGCGCTCCTAGAAGCGCTCACGCAAAGAGCGCTAAGAACGCCAAGCAATATTGTTTCTTTTTGCGCTCTTTGCGTCCTTCGCGCTCTTTGCGTGAGCTCTTTCTTCTCCATCATACAGAATCCTACACAAAACAAAACCGCCAGGCCCGTTGGGTCTGGCGGTCGGTTTGTCTGTATCGGTTCGCTCCGCGACTCAGGCAACCATAAACACCAGACCTGTCGTCTGGGGCGGGCGACGGCGGCGGGGAAAGCGCTGAGCCATGTGAGCGAACATGCGCAAAATCATAACAAGTGGGGGGCAAATGTCAATATGGCACAATGAACAAAAATCGGGCGGCTGCGGCTGTCACAACCCCTTCGCTCGCTTCAACTCGGCGACGATGGCCGGGACGATCTGGTGCAGGTCGCCGATGATGGCGTAATCGGCGTAGTTCATGATGGTCGCGTCGGGGTCGGTGTTGATGGCCAGGATGTGGCGCGCCCCTTCCGCGCCGACGATGTGTTGCATCGCCCCGCTGATGCCACAGGCGATGTAGAGTTCGGCCGTGATGCGCTCGCCCGTCTGGCCGATCTGCTCGGCGTGAGGCCGCCAGCCGGCGCTGGTGACCGCCCGCGAGCAGCCGACGGCCGCGCCCAGCAGCCCGGCCAACTCCTCCAGCGCCCGGAAGCCCTCGGCGCTGCCCACGCCCCGGCCGCCGCCGATGACCAGCCGGGCGTCGGCCAGCGACAACCGGCCAGCGTCAGCCGCGGCTGCCTGGGTCGCCATCACGCGGAAGGCGTTGTCGGTCAGCGCTGGCCGCGTCTCATGGATGGCGAACGTCGCCGCCGGCGCGAGCGCGGCGGCGAAGACGTTGGGGGCAATGGTCAGCAGCTTGACCGGCCCCTTCAGTCTCGCCTCTTCCAGCAGGCTGCCGCCCCAGCGCTGGCGCGTGACGAGGAAGGCTTCGCCCGGCTCGACGCTCAGGCAGTTGGTCGCCAGGGCCAGGTTCGTGATAGCCGCCACGTGGGCCATGACTTCGTGGCCGCGGTCGCTGCCGGCGGCGATGACCGCTTGCGGCCCCAGATCGTCGATCAGGCCGGCGACGCTCTCCGCCCACGCCTCGGGCGCGTAGGCGTCGAGCCGTTCGTCGGCGATGAGATGCACGTCAGCCGCGCCGTACTCGCGCAGCGCCTCGGCCGCCGGCCGCCCCGCCGCGCCGACGACCACGGCCGCCAGCGGCGCGCCCACCTGCCCGGCCATCTGCCGCCCCAAGGCCAGCGCTTCCAGCGAGAACGGGTTCGGCTCCCGTTGTGTGTGCTCAACCAGGCATAGGATCATGTTGCTTTCCAGAGAACAACGCGAGGACGCGAAGACAGGGGCTAGGTTCTAGGGGCTAGGTTCTAGGGAAGAGTGCTCTTCCCTAGAACCTAGCCCCTAGTCCCTAACCCCTGGTCCCTTCATCCCACCAAGTTCAGTTGCCGGAGCAGTTCCAAGACCTGCGGCGCGGCTTCTGGCCCACGGCCGAGCACGACGGCCCCCGCGCCGGCCGTGTCCGCCGGGGGCTGCAGCCGCACCTTCTCCAGGTCATTGCCGTTCCAGGTGGGCGCGAAGCGGGCGATCTCCTTCTTCTTGGCCCGCATCTTGCCATGGAACGTCGGGTAGCGTGGCAGGTTGATGCCCTCTTTGACAGCGATCACCGCCGGCAGGGGCAACTCGAACGTCTCCTGTCCGCCTTTCACTGGCCGGTGAGCCGTCGCCATGCCGTCGCCGACCGTCAGCGCCTTGATGCCGGTCACGCAGGGCAGGCCCAGAGCGCGGGCCACGCGGATGGCGACCTGGTAGCCGCCGGCGTCGGCCGACTCATTGCCGAAGAGGAGCAGGTCGTAGTTCATCCCGTCAGCGCGGATGGCCTCGACGATGGCCGCGGCTGTGGCGCCGGCGTCCCACTCGTGGTCGCCCGCCTCCAGCAGGATGGCCCGCTCCGCGCCGACGGCCAGGGCGTCGCGCAACTGCTCGATCGCCGCCTCCGGGCC
>NZ_JAYRVJ010000779.1:0-3891 GCF_041918635.1 Promineifilum sp. (SeqCode) | reverse complement strand
GGCTAACGTCGCGTCAATCGCCTGCCGCTGCTGCGCCGTCAGCGCAATTCCCCCGTGCTCCCCTGCTCCCCCGCTCCCCTGCCTGTCGCTCCTCATTCCCCTCAGCCGGCTCGTCCGATGCTCCACCAACCGCCTCACCTGTCGCGTCAGCCCCGTCTCGGAGAAGTAGAGCGCGGGTAGGTAGACGGCCTGCTCCTCCTTGACCGTCTTCGTCCCGTTGCGCTCCTCGACCGTCTCGTAGGTCAGCGTCTCGCGCCGGACGAAATCGCTATGCTCCAGCGCCTGCAGCACGGTGGACACGCGCTCCTGCGGCACTTGCAGGATGTCGGCCGCCGCCGGCTCCAGTTCGCCCTGCGGGGCGTAGACGTGGCCGTCGTCGGCCATGCGGTTGAGCGTGTAGGCGATGCCCGCCTCGATGCGCTGTGGGTCGTCGGCGGCCAGGCCGAGCGCCTGGGCGATCTTGTCGGCCGTCTTGAAGCCGATGCCGTGCACGTCCTGCACCAGCCGGTAAGGGGTGGCCTGGACGACCGCCAGCGATTGATCGCCGTACTGCTTGTAGATTTTCACCGCCAGGTGGGTGGCGACGCCGTGGCTGTGCAGGAAGACCATCACGTCCTTGATGGCCCGCTGTTGCTGCCACGACTTGATGATGCTGTCCACGCGCTTTTCGCCGATGCCCAGCACCTCGTGCAGCCGTTCCGGCCGCTCGTCGATCACGTCCAGCGTCTCCGCGCCGAAGCGATTGACGATGCGCTCGGCCATCACCTTGCCCACGCCGCGCACCATGCCCGAGCCGAGATAGCGCTTGATGCCCTCAGCCGTGGCCGGGACGGACTGCTCGCACACCTCCACCTGGAATTGCCGGCCGTGTTTGGGGTGGTTGAGCCATTGTCCGCTCAGTCGCAGCCACTCGCCGGGGTTGAGTTCGGGCAGGTTGCCAACGACCGTCGCTAGCGGCTCACCGTGGGCGTAGGGCAGCATGCCCCGGCTGTCCGGCCGTAACCGCAGGACGGTATAGCCGTTCTCGTCGTTATAGTAGGTGATGCGTTCCACCGAGCCGGTGAGCTGTTGCGAGCCTTCCATCGCCGGCGGATTCTATCCCATTTCGCCAATCACTTCGATACGCGGTAAAACTCCTCTCAGACTGACGCATCCGGAACATTGCACTCAACAGGAGACAAACCCATGGCGCTTCCCCTCGCTCTTCCCTGGCAACGTATGTGGCTGATCGGCCTGCTCATCCTCTGGGCGGCCCTGCTCTTCGGCGGCTTCCTCTTCGGCCCGGCCGAGGCGTCGCGCCGCATGCCGACGTGGACGCGCATGGCCTCATCGGCCACCCTGGTTGTGGCCGCGTTCAGCTGGTACTTCTTCAGCCGCGGCACGCCGGCCGCCGGCTATGCGCTGCTGGTGGCGGCCGGGATGACCTTCGGCCTCCTGGGCGATTTGTTCCTGGCCGGGCAGTTGCCCGGCGGCCGGAACGTCCTGGCCGGCATCGCTTCCTTCGGCGTCGGCCACGTCTTCTACATCGCCGCCCTGCTGCGCTTCGCCGCGGCGTCCGGCCTGGTCGCGCCGGGGGCGCGGTGGGGGGCGCTGGCTGTGGCTCTACTCATTGGCCTGGTGGGCTGGTATCTGGTCGTCTATCGCGGCGCGCTGGCCGGCGGCGGGGAGCCGGGCGTCGTGCACTGGATCGCCCTGCCCTACGCCCTGCTGCTGGCGACGACGGCCGGGCTGGCCGCGGGGCTGGCGCTGCAAGATGGCCGCTTTGTCCCCCTGGCCCTCGGCGCGGCGCTGTTCCTGCTCAGCGATCTCATCCTGGCCGGCGACATGTTCAGCGGCTTAACCTTCCCACTCATCGGCGACGTCATCTGGCTCACCTATGGGCCGGCGCAGATGCTTATCGTCTACTCCGTCGGCGCGGTTTTGGCTTATGTGACAGGATAAGAATGGGACGCTGATTGGGCGCTGATTTTCGCTGATAAGATCGGCGGAATCAGCGGTGAAATCTGCGCCATCGGCGTGCTATAATGACGGCCAGCCCACAAGATACAGGAGAGACCCATGAACGACACCCAGGAGCCTTTGATTCCCCCCGACCCTGAGATGGTGGACGCGGCCATGACCGCCGCCTACGTTTCCAACCAACTGACGCGCGGCGAGGACGCGCTCTACATCGCCCGGCGGCGGGCGCATCACGGCGAGCTGGAGTCGGCCGCGGGCGTGAACGACATCATGCAGGGGGCCGACATGCTGTCCGCCTCGGAGGATGTGGCTGACATGAGCGCCGTCGTCGCTTCGCTGAACGAGGAAGACCTGGAGGACGCCATGGAGATCGGCGCCATCTCCGGCGAACTGGCTGTGCTCAGCGACGTGATGGCGACGTTGGAGATGGAGACGGTGTCGGAGTTCCTGCTCGACCGCAGCCAGCGCCTGCGCGAGCTGTCGGTGGAGAACATCCTGCGCTATGGCGCGCTGCGGGCGCTGAGCCACACCCTGAACGAGGCCGGCGACCGCGTGGCCGCGCTAGGGGAGCAGGAAGTGGCCGAAGGTCAGGCGCGGCTGGGGCTGGCCGAGGCGGCCACGGCCAACAGCGAGGCGATGGCCCTGGCCGGCGAGGAGATGATCGCCGAGGGCCTGGCCAAACTGGCCGCCGCCCAGGGCGCGCTCGACGCCGGCGAAGAACTCGATGTTTAGCGCCATGAGTAAGACCTGACAGGTTTCAGAAAACCTGTCAGGTCTACTGCCAAAGAAGCGGACTATAGTCCACCTCTAACCATTTTCCTCTTGACATCCCTCGCCTGCTTGCTATACTTCCACACATCGGAAGAATTTTGTCACCTTTTTGATAAAAATTGAGCAGGTTAGTTCTTATGTGGCAACATTGCAGGTGTCTTAAGCGGGGGTAACCGACCACCGCTTACCTGAGATCAGGCCGTTGGCTGTGATGGCACAGCTCCAACAAGGCGGTGGCGGCGACCCTCGCGCGTAACGACCCGTTACACGCGCTCCCCAGGGAGGCTGCGACCGTTTTTTCGTGCCTATCCGCCGCGGATGGGCCAACGCCCACGGGCGACGACCTGAGACAAGGACACCTGATACGATGCTTGCGACAAAAGAATACCTTTCATCTGCCATACACTCCGACGCTCCTGCCCACCTGGAAGACCTGATCGGCAATACGCCCCTTCTGCGGCTGGATCGCACCGCGATCGCCGCCGGCCTCTCGCCGCGCGTCAGCCTGTTGGCGAAGGCGGAGTGGTACAACCCCGGCGGCTCGGTCAAGGATCGCGCCGCGCTGAACATCATCCGCACCGCCGAGTGGCAGGGCGTGCTGCGGCCGGGTATGACCCTGCTCGACGCCACGTCGGGCAACACCGGCATCGCCTACGCCATGCTGGGCGCGGCGCGCGGCTATCGCGTCCGGCTGACCGTGCCGGAGAACGTCAGCCCGGAGCGGCTGTCCATCCTGCGCGCCTATGGGGCCGAACTCATCCTGACCGACCCGCTGGAAGGGAGCGATGGGGCCATTATGGAGGCGCGTCGCCTCGCCGCCAACGACCCGACTGTCTATTACGCCGACCAGTACAACAACCCGGCCAACTGGCAGGCCCACTACCTGACCACGGCCGAGGAGATTTGGCGTCAGACCGATGGAGAGATCACCCATTTCGTGGCCGGTCTGGGAACCAGCGGCACGTTCACCGGCGTGACGCGCCGGCTGCGCGAGCTGAATCCCGGCGTCATCTGCGTTTCCGCCCAGCCGGACAGCCCGTTCAACGGCCTGGAGGGCTGGAAGCACATGGCGACGGCCATCGTGCCGGGCATCTACGACGAGGGCCTGGCCGACGAGGAGCGAACCGTCCGCACCGAGGACGCCCACGCCATGGCCCGCTT
>NZ_JAYRVJ010000778.1:0-3177 GCF_041918635.1 Promineifilum sp. (SeqCode) | reverse complement strand
TCCCTATCCCCTGTTGAGGAAATTCCGCAGCACGGTATGCAAGATACCCCCGTTGCGGTAGTAATCCACCTCGACCGGCGTGTCGATGCGGCACGTCGTCTGGAAGGTCGTCACGCGCCCATCGGCGTGTTCCGCCTGCACCGTCACGTCTTGCAGCGGCTTCAGGTTATCGTCCAGGTCGACCGTCGAGTAGACCTCCGTCCCGTCCAACCCCAGCGTTGCCGGATTTTGTCCGCCCTTGAACTGGAGCGGCAGGATGCCCATCCCCACCAGGTTGCTGCGGTGGATGCGCTCGAAGCTCTCGGCGATGACCAGGCGAATGCCCAGCAGCAGGGGCCCCTTCGCCGCCCAGTCGCGGGAACTGCCCGTGCCATATTCGCGGCCGGCCAGCACCATCAGTGGCGTCTTCGTCTCCTGGTACTTCAGCGAGGCGTCGAAGATGGTCGTCACCTCGTCCGTCGGCAGGTAAGTGGTCATGCCGCCTTCTGTGCCCGGGGCCATCTGGTTGCGCAGGCGGATGTTGGCAAACGTGCCGCGCGTCATCACCCGGTCGTTGCCGCGCCGCGAGCCGTAGGAGTTGAAGTCGCGCGGTTCCACGCCGTTGTTCATCAGGTATTGCGCCGCCGGACTCGTGCGCGAAATCGACCCGGCCGGCGAAATGTGGTCCGTGGTAATCGAGTCGCCCACTTTCACCAGTACCCGCGCCCCGCTGATGTTACCAATCGGCCTCACCTCGCGCGACAAGCCCACGAAGAAGGGCGGCTCCTGGATGTAGGTCGAGGCCTCTTTCCACTGGTACAACTCGCCGCCGCTGCGGGGGATGCGGTTCCACATCTCGTTGCCGCTGAAGACGTTGCCATACTGCTCCCCGAACATCTCCGGCGTCAGCGACGCGGCCATCGCCTCCTTAATCTCGGCATTGCTGGGCCAGATGTCGCGCAGATAGACCGGCTTGCCGTCCCGCCCCATGCCTAACGGCTCCTCCAGCATGTCGATGTCGGCCCGCCCGGCCAGCGCGTAGGCTACCACCAGCGGCGGTGAGGCCAGGAAGTTGCTGCGCGTCTCCGGGTGCACGCGCCCTTCGAAGTTGCGGTTGCCGCTGAGGACGGACGACACTACCAGTTCCCCCTCGCGGATGGCCTGGCTGACCTCTTCGGGCAGCGGGCCAGAGTTGCCGATGCAGGTCGTGCAGCCGAAGCCAACGATGTTGAAGCCCAACTGCTCCAGATAGGGCAGCGTGCCCGACTTCGTCAAATAGCTTTCCACGACGCGTGAGCCGGGGGCCAGACTGGTCTTCACGTAAGGCGGCACGCTCAGCCCCGCCTCGACCGCCTTCTTGGCCAGTAGCCCCGCGCCGAGCATGACACTGGGGTTAGAGGTGTTGGTGCAACTGGTGATGGCGGCGATGACCACCGCGCCGTGGCTGATCTCGGTCGTATGGCCGTTGGCGACCGTGGCCGAGCGGGATAGCTCCTCCTCATTCAGCCCGAAGCCGCGCGGCCCGACCGGGGCCAGAAGTTGCTGGCGGAAGGTCGTCTTCATGCTCTTCAGGCTGATGCGATCTTGTGGCAGCTTAGGCCCGGCCAGACTCGGCTCGATGGTGGACAGATCGAGTTCGACCACGCTGGTGAACGCAGGATCGGGCGTCTCGTCGGTGCGGAAAAGCCCCTGCTCCTTGGTATACCGCTCTACCAGATCGATCAGCTCCGCCGGCCGGCCGGTGTTGTGCAGGTAGTTGAGCGTCTCGTCGTCCACGGGGAAGAAGCCCACCGTCGCCCCGTACTCCGGGCACATGTTGGCGATGGTCGCCCGGTCGGCCAGGGTCATGTTGCTGAGGCCGGGGCCGAAGTATTCCACGAACTTACCGACGACGCCTTGCTTGCGCAGCATCTCGGTGATGCGCAGCACGAGGTCGGTGGCCGTCGTCCCTTCCGGCATGCCGCCTGTCAGCCGGACGCCGACGACTTCGGGCGTCAGCATATAGATGGGCTGGCCGAGCATGACCGCCTCGGCCTCGATGCCGCCCACGCCCCAGCCGAGCACGCCCAGGCCGTTGATCATCGTCGTGTGCGAGTCGGTTCCCACCAGGCTGTCGGGGAAGACCACCCGGCCGTCCCCCACGGCCTTTCCCATGACCACCAGGCCCAGATACTCCAGGTTGACCAGGTGCACGATGCCGGTAGCGGGCGGCACGACGCGGAAGTTCTCAAAGGCGGTCTGGCCCCACTTCAGGAACTCGTACCGCTCGTGATTGCGCTCGAACTCGCGTTCGGCGTTGTAGAAGAGGGCGAAGGCGGAGCCAAACTGATCCACCTGCACCGAGTGGTCGATGACCAGATCGACCGGAACGATGGGGTTGATGCGGTCGGGCCGGCCGCCGAGGCGAGCCATGGCCGCGCGCATGGCCGCCAGGTCGACGACAGCCGGCACACCGGTGAAGTCTTGCAGGATGACCCGGCCGGGCTTGAATGGGATCTCGAACGGCTCGGCCATCTGCGGCGTCCAGCGGGCCAGGCGCTCCACGTCGGCCGGCATGACCTCGTAGCCGTCGGCCGTGCGCAGCACCGCCTCCAACAAGATCTTGATCGAGAAGGGTAACCGATCGAGGTCGGCCAGACGAGCCAACTTATCCAGTCGGTAGAAGTAGTAATCCGTGCCGGCAAGCTTGGCGCGCGCGCCAAATGAGTCGAATAGTCGTTGGGTCATGGTTCACCTCGATTCGTTCGCTGTACACTATGGGCAGAGGCGCAAACGAACCTTGTACGGAAATGCACCTTACGGCCCTCCAGCCGCGTATGTTATGATAGAAGCGTAGCCATTATAGCCGAATTCTCTGGCCGGGAAACTCGTTCATTCTCTGGAGTTGGCCCGGTCGCGTGGCGACAGCTATCATTCAGGAGAGGTATTATGCTAGAGCATAGGACAACAGACGTGCGCCGACACCCACCGAGCGCCGGCGCCGGTGGCCGGGAGGCAATCCGCAACCCGCTCCGCTTCTTCCTTTGGCTCACCCAAACCTACGGCGACATCGTCCAATACCGCTCCAGCCTCGAACCCGCCTATCTCATCAACCACCCCGACTACATCCGGCACGTCCTGCAGAGCAACGGCCACAACTACAACAAGGACACCTTCCTCAACAAGTATCTGATCGAGTCGCTGACCGGACAGGGGTTG
>NZ_JAYRVJ010000777.1:0-2894 GCF_041918635.1 Promineifilum sp. (SeqCode) | reverse complement strand
GTCAATGGGGCTATAGCGGCGCAGAATCTCGACGGCGCGGTTAGCGCGGTCATCAGCGGCCTTGACGGCCACCAGTGTGCCGCCACGGCGGACGCCCTCGGCGTAGTAGCCGGCCTCTTCCTCGGGAATGCCCCAGTTCACCAGAGCGCCCACCAGCCCACCGGCTGCCGCGCCCAGCGCCGCGCCGGTCAGACCGGCCACAATCGGGCCGGCAGCGACCACGGGGCCGATGCCCGGGATGGCCAGCGCGCCCAGACCGAGCAGCACGCCGCCCAACCCGCCGATGCCCGCGCCGGTCAAGGCGCCGGCCGTCGCGCCTTCGGCAACGTGGTCGGTCTCGGCGCTCGTCACTTCGGTGGCTCCACCGGCCACCAGACTAATGTCCGCACGGTCAAAACCGGCATTAACCAGTTCGGTAACGACCTGGTCGGCTGTCATACGATCATCATACAGACCAATTACAGTCTTCATCGTTTCCTTGCTCCTTTCCGAATCTTGTCGGAAATCGTTAGGTGCGCGGCCCGGCGTCCGCTTCGTCGCGACTCAGCCGCTCGATATGGGCCTCTTCGCTTCGCAGCGTCACGCGCTGGGGCCGGCGCGCCTCTGTTACTCGCCGTGTCAGCCTGATCTCCTCGACCAGCATCAGCTGTTTTTGGACGACCAGCACTTCTCTGACCACCGGCACAATGGTTGTGTCCCCTTCTTGGCGGACGGACACAGGACCGTCAACGGGACGGTTGACCGGAACACGCTCCACATCAATGTGTTCTTCGAGCAACGGCTCGTCAATCACTTCCACACGTTCATGTACCTGAGTGTGGACACGGACAACGCCCGTCTCGATGACACGCTTGCCGACATGGAGTTGCTCTTCGACGAGCGGCACAATTACCGGCTCGTCGCTTCCGTCAGGAGTGACCTGGTTTAGGTCGGCGAATGAGAGCAAAGCGGAGTATGACCCGTCTTCGCGGAACACCAGCGCATCGCCCGGAACTAGTAAGCTCTCACCTTCAAAGTCGATGATGAACTGCCGGAACCGGGGGCTGTAGCCCTGCAATCGCGCCTGGCTGCCGTCCTCGTCGATGACTGTCACTATAGCCGCGTGCTCCATCCACTATTCTCCATTCCGGAAGCGTCGGCGTGGGTGGGTGTATTGCCCGCCGGCCGAATCGCTTACCCTATGCAGGATAGCAGATCGCGAAGGACTCTCGTGTGTCGCCTGTACATGCAATGCGGCACAATATGGGGTATAGACTGGCTAGAGAGAGTAAGTGGAAGGGGAATAGGCCAAAGGTACATTGGCTTCAAGGTCCCGGCTCGGCTCTGACAAGACACAAAGGCTCGAGCAAGACCAGGGCTTATTGGCGCAGTATGGAGCGCAGCGCCCTTATCAGCACGTCCACGTCCGACTCGCTATTGTAGCCTTGGATGGAAACGCGGATAAACGGCCGTCCGTTCCAGAGGGTGCACGGAATCTCCACGCGGTAGTCGTGATAGAGTCGCGCCTTGAAGGCGGGCAGGTCGTCGACCGGCGGCAGCGGCGCGATCGCCATCTGGGCGTAAAGGTCGTCGCCGGCGTAGACGCCCGGCAGGCCGGTCACTTCGCCAATGCAGGTGATGGCCTCGGTAACCAGCGCGTGACACGCCCGACGCACGGCCGGCCAGTCGTGTTCCTCCTGAAAGCGGGTGGCCGCCGGCACGCTCAGGAAGGCAGCGAAGTCGGCCGTGCCCGGCCACTGGAAGGCGTCGAGGAAGTCGGAGCCGAACGTCAGGGCGCGCCCCTCGCCCCAGCCCCAGCTTACTATCAACGGCTCGATGAGCGGCTGGACTTCTGGCCGCGCGTAGAGGAAGGCTGAGCCTTTGGGCGCGCACAGCCACTTGTGGGCGTTGCTGGTGTAGAAGTCCGCGCCGAGGGCGGTCAGGTCGAGCGGCAGTTGGCCGACAGCGTGGGCGGCGTCGATAACGGTCAGGATGCCTGCCTCGCGCGCCCGGGCGCAGATCGTCTCGACGGGCAGCCGCAGCGCGGTGGGCGAGGTGATGTGGCTCATGAAGATGACCTTTGTCCGCGGCGTCACGCCCTGCCACAACGCTTCGGTCATCTCCCCGGCCGTCAGGCCCAATGGGATGGGCTGCCGGACGACCTCGAAGCCGCGCTTGCCGCTCAGAAAGCGCCAGACGTTGTCGCACGCGCCGTACTCATGGTCGGTGGTCAGCACCTCGTCGCCCGGCCCCAGCGCCAGCGAGCGGGCCACGGCGTTGACGGCGTAGGTGGCGTTGGGCACGTAGACCAGATCGTCAGCCGGCGCATTGACGGTGCGGCCCAGCGCCGCCCGCGCCTCGGCCAGGTAGCCGCCCAACTCCACGCCGAGGAACTGCACCGGCTGCCACTCCAGCCGTCGCTGCCACTCTTGGTACACGTCGAAGACCGTCCGGGGGGTCGCGCCGAAGGAGCCGTGGTTGAGGAAAACGACGTCGGGATCGAGTAGAAAGAGGTCACGCAGTGAAGTGATCATAGCGGGTTAAGCATAGCACGCTGATTTCGCTGATTGCAACGCCGATTTTCGCGATGGAAAACCGACAACGTCGGGGCTGTTCTATTGGGCACTTTTTCATCTTGACAGTTAGGCTGCCCGCCGCTATAGTTCTCGCCAACAACCGAATACTGTCACTTTTATCCAGAGAGGTGGAGGGAACGGCCCGATGAAACCTCGGCAACCCGGATCGGACGGCAGAGATCGTCCGGTGACCAGGGTGCCAACTCCGGCAGAGCGATTCTGGAAGATGAGAGCGACACGGATAGACCCCCATCCCTTGCGCTGCTAAAACCCGGAATACCTGCCTAATCGGACCCTCTGGCCCTCCCACCCGCGCCAAGGGTCTTTTTGATCCTCGCG
>NZ_JAYRVJ010000776.1:0-9074 GCF_041918635.1 Promineifilum sp. (SeqCode) | reverse complement strand
GTTCGCCAGCCGCTTCTGCGGGGGCGGGCCTGGCACGTCGAGCAGATGCTAGACGTAGAGCGGATGAACGTCGCGGCGGCGCTGCTGATCGGGACGCAAGACTTCGCCACGTTCGGCCGCGCGCCGGTGGGCGAGAACACGATGCGGACGGTCAGCAGCAGTCAGTGGTCAGTGACCAGCGGTCAGTGGTCAGTTGGGCGAATGCTGGTGTACCGCATCAGCGCCGAGGCATTTCTGTACCGCATGGTGCGGAGTGTGGTCGGGTCGTTGAAGGCGGTTGGCAGTGGCCAGTGGCCGGTGGAGCGTTTCGCCGAGGCGCTGGCGGCTCGCGAGCGCAAGCAGTCGGCCACCCTGGCCCCGGCGCATGGCCTTTACCTGGTGTCGGTGGAGTATAGGGACTAGGGGCTGGGGACTAGGGATTAGGGAAGAGCGTTCTTCCCTGGCCCCTGGCTCCCAAGCCCTAGCCCCTACGAGCAGAGGAATGAGAATGAAAACTTACGTAACCAAACCGGCCGAAGTGCAGCGGGCCTGGTACGTTGTGGACGCGGAAGGGCAGACGTTGGGCCGTCTGGCATCGTCGGTGGCGACGATCCTGCGCGGCAAGCACAAGCCGATCTACAGTCCAGCGGTGGACTGCGGCGACTACGTCGTTATCGTCAACGCCGAGAAGATCGCCGTGACCGGCCGCCGGCTGGAGCAGAAGCGGTACTACCGCCACTCCCTCTACATGGGCGGTCTGCGCGAGATCACCCTGCGCGACCAGTTGCAACAGCACCCGGAGCGCGTGCTGGAGTCGGCCGTGCGTGGCATGTTGCCCAAGAACGCGCTGGGCCGCAAGATGTTCAAGAAGCTGAAGGTCTATGCCGGCAGCGAGCACCCGCACGAGGCGCAGCAGCCGCAGCCGTTGGAACTCTAGTGACTGGTGTTTAGGGCTAGTAACTGGAACGACTGACGATATTGCTCGTATGCAAGAGGATTTTAGGATGAGTCAATACTACGAAGGAATCGGCCGGCGCAAGGAAGCTTCGGCGCGGGTGCGCATCTACTTCCGCGAGGCGGGCCAGACCGAGGCCCTGGCGTTCACCGTAAACGACAAGCCGGTGGAAGAGTACTTCCCGCGCTTCGGCGACTACCAGACCCTCATCGGCCCGCTGGAGACCAGCGGCCTGATGGGCAAGGTGGACGTGACGGTGCTGGTGCAGGGCGGCGGTATCACCGGCCAGACGAGCGCGGTCCGCTTGGGCCTGGCGCGCGCGCTGGTGAAGTACGACGAGAACCTGCGCACGCCGTTGCGTGGCGGGGAACACCTGACACGGGACGCCCGCGTGAAGGAACGGAAGAAGCCCGGCCTGAAGCGCGCCCGTAAGGCCCCGACCTACACCAAGCGCTAAAGAATTAGGAATTATCAATTAGGAATTAGGAATCGGAATCTACTACGTTGCTGGATGTTTAATTCCTAATTCCTAATTCCTAATTGTTCATGATTACAATCGTTGGCCTCGGCCCCGGAGATGCCGGCCTGATCACCCGTCAGGCCTGGCATCTCCTTTCCACGGCCGAGACCGTCTACCTGCGCACGGCCCGCCACCCGGCGGTGGCCGGACTGCCGGCGCACCTCCACCTCCACAGTTTCGACGCCATCTACGACACGGCCGAAGACTTTGCCGCCGTTTACCGGCAGATCGCCGGCGAGGTGCTGCGCCTGGGCCGCGAGTCGGACGTGCTCTACGCCGTGCCGGGCAACCCGTTCGTGGGCGAGACGACGGTGACGGCCATCCTGCGCGGCGCGGCCGAGGCGGGGATCGTCGCGCGCACCGTCGCCGGCCTCAGTTTCGTGGAGCCGGTGGTCGCCGCACTGGGCATCGACGCGCTGGACGGCCTCCAGCTCTTCGACGCCATCGAGATCGCCGCCTTCCTGCACCCGCCCCTCAACCCCGACGTGCCCCTGCTGCTGGGCCAGGTCTACAGCCGCCAGTTGGCGAACGAACTCAAGCTGGCGCTAATGAGCATCTATCCAGCCGAGTTGCCGGTGGCTCTGGTTCACGCCGCGGGCGAGGCGGACGAGCGGGTGGAGCGTCTGGCGCTGTTCGAGATCGACCGCAGCGAACACGTCGATCACCTGACCAGCCTCTACGTCCCGGCGCTGCCGCTGAAGTCGAGCTTGCCGGCGCTGGCCGAGACGGTGGCTGTGTTGCGCAGTCCCAACGGTTGCCCGTGGGATCAGGAGCAGACGCCGCAGAGCATGCGCGAGGGGTTCCTGGAAGAGGCATACGAAGTGCTGACCGCGCTGGACGCCGACGACCCGGTCAATCTGGGCGAGGAGTTGGGCGATCTGCTCTACCATATCGTCATGCAGACGCAGATGGCCGCCGAAGCGGGGCACTTCACACTGGCGGACGTGATCGCCGGCATCGAAGCTAAGCTGAAGCGCCGCCATCCCCATGTCTGGGGCGATTGGCAGGTTAGCGATTCGGCCGAGGTGCTGCGTAACTGGGAGCGGTTGAAGCAGCGCGAAAAGGCGGATAAGCCGGCCGGCGGTTCGCGACTGGACGGCATCCCCCCGGCGCTGCCGGCTCTGGCCCGCTCGCAAAAGGTTCAGGGGAAAGCGGCCCACACCGGCTTCGACTGGCCCGACATCGGCGGCGTCTACGACAAGCTGGCCGAGGAGGTGGCCGAATTGCGCGAGGCGGCGACGCTCGAAGAGCGCCACCTGGAACTGGGCGACGTGCTGTTCGTTGTGGTCAACCTGGCCCGCTGGCTGGACGTTGACGCGGAGAGCGCCCTGCGCGAAGCCAACGAGCGCTTCGCCGGCCGCTTCCGCCAGGTGGAACGGCTGGTCGCGGCGCGCGGACTGGAATGGTCGGCGCTGTCGTTCGCCGAACTGGACGCCTTGTGGGAGGAAGCGAAGGCGACGCTGGCTTCGCTTGCGCAAAACGACGCACCTGATAAAGTCTAAGCTGAACCGGATCGATCCCGGTTCGGTGAAACGAACGTGACAGTAGTACTGAACATCGCGCTCTTGTCACTGGCTGTGTTGTCGGTTCTGGCGGCCCTGTACTTCGTGATGAAGGGGATGGGGGCCAGGAGCAGCATCAACCGCCAGGCCTATAGCGTAGGGCAGGTGGAAGCCAGGCGGTCCAGTCTGGTCCACTGGGTTCGCGCCGCATTCTTCCTTTTGGTGGGACTCATCTTTCTGGGAATCTTTGCCGTCCGGCCCCTGCTGTCCGGGCGCGGGGCGACCACGGAACCGACCCCACCACCCCCCACCTTACCCGCCCAGGTGACGCCTACCGCGCCTAGCGCCCCGGTCGTGCAGCCGACGACCGCTCCGGCCCTGCCCAGCCCGACCAGCCCGCCCGTCTCGCCCACGCCGCAAGCTACGGCCGCCCCGACTGGAACCCCCGCGCCCCAGACGGCCACTGTCAGCAGCGGCGTCGGCGTCTGGCTGCGCGGCGCGCCGAGCACAAGCGGTGAGCAACTGGAGTGGCTGTTGGATGGTACGGTGGTGACGCTGCTGGCCGGCCAGCAGACGGCCGACGACCTGCTCTGGCAGCAGGTGCAGACGCAGACCGGTGTAGAAGGCTGGGTCGCGCGCGACTTCCTGACCGTTCAAGAGTAGGGGCCAGGTTATAGATTCCAGGGTAGGGGCGGGTTTCAAACCCGCCCCTACTTCCCATAGCTCCTGGCCCCTAGATAGCGCGGCGACTGATGCCGGAAGTACGTATCGTACAACTCCGCGTAGTGCCCGCCCTCGGCCATCAGCGCGCGGTGACTGCCCTCCTCGATGATCCGCCCCTTTTGCAGGACGATGATCCGGTCGGCCGAGCGCACCGTGGAGAGGCGGTGGGCGATGATGATGGCCGTGCTGTTCTCCATGATCAAGTCGAGCGCCTGTTGAATCTGTGATTCAGTGAACGGATCGACGCTGGCCGTGGCCTCGTCCAGGATGAAGATGCGCGGGGCCTGCACCAGGACGCGCGTCAGGGCCACCAACTGCCGCTGACCCATGGACAGCCGGCTGCCACGCTCGCCGACCTCGCTGTAGATACCGTCGGGCAGCGTCTCCAGCCACTCCCCGTTGCCGATGCGGCACGCCATCGCCTCGATCTCTTCGTCCGTGGCCGCCGGGTTGGCGTAGCGAATGTTCTCGGCCACCGTTCCGGCGAAGAGGAACGGCGCTTGCGAGACGATGCCCAGCCGCGCCCGGTAGGAGGTCAACTCGAACTCCCGAATGTCCTGGCCGTCGATGAGGATGCGCCCCTCCTGGAACTCGTAGAAGCGGGCGACGAGCTTGATGATGCTCGACTTGCCCGCCCCGGTGTGGCCGACGAGGGCGATGGTCTCGCCTGGCCGGACGTGGAGGCAGAAGTCGTTGAGCACCTGCTCCTGTTCCGAATAGCGGAAGTAGACGTGGTCGAAGACGATGTCGCCGCGCGGGTCGTCCAGCGGCTCGGCTGCGGTCTGGACGACGCTCGGCTCGGCGTCGATGAGGGCGAAGACGCGCTCCGTGGCCGCCAGCCCGGCCTGAAACTGGCTCCAGAAAGCCGACAGGTTTGTCACCGGGAACCAGAAGCGGTCGGCCGTGGCGACGAAGAGATACCAGGAAGCGATGCTGAGCGCTCCGGCCACGGCGCTGCGCCCGCCGAAATAGACCAGGATAGCCGTGCCGATGCCTGCTAGCGCGTTCAGCGTGGGAAAGATGTTGGACAATACGAAGGCGCGCCGGATGTTGATGCGGTAGGCTTGTTCGTTGACGCGCAGGAAGTCGTCGTAGATGGCCCGCTCCTGCCGGAAGTTCTTGGCCACGCGGATGCCGCTGACCGCCTCCTGAATCGACTTGTTGACCTCGGCCAGGGCGCGCGAGCTTTGGCGGGTCACGTCGCGGGCCAGCCGGCGGAAGGCCAGCGCGGCGGCGACCACGATGGGGATCATGGCCAGCGCCGCCAGTGTCAGCCGCCACTCGATGCCCAGCAGGATGAAGATGAGGATGACGGCCGTCGCCAACTGGTTCACCACGTCGGTCGTGATGGTAACCACTTCGCCGAACTCCTGTGTGTCGCTGGTGATGCGGCTGACGATGCGGCCGGAGTTGTACTCGTCGTAGAAGGACAGATCCTGGCGCATGGCGGCGTCGAAGGCGTCGTTGCGCATGGCGTTGACCACGTCAGCGGTCACCTGCGCGGTCAGGTAGCGGCGGATGCCGGCCAAGGCCCAGGTCAGCACGCCGGCGACGAAGACGAGCGCGGCCAGCAGCGTGGGGAAATTCTGCCCCTCGATGCCGGCGTTGAGGCTGCGGGCGATGATGATGGGCAGCAGCGCGCCCAGGACGGCCATGCCGGTGATGGCGACCGCTACTGCTACCGCCTTCCACTTATGCGGTCGGAAGTAGGCCACAATGCGCGCCACCAGCGCCTTGTCGCTGTAGGTGCGGTCGTATTTTTCGGCCTCCAGGCCGCGGGTCAGAGCTGCCATTCGTAATCTCAGTAGGGGCAGACCTGCGTGTCTGCCCCCAGGGCTGCGTATTTGCTCAGGGCGCACACGCGGGTGCTCAGGGCGCACACACGGGTGCTCAGGGCGCACACACGGGTGCGCCCCTACTACAGGATGCGCTGGCCGAGCAGGGAAGCGGCCAGTTCGACGGCCAATTCGGCCGTCTTGTTCATGTCATCCAGGATCGGGTTGATCTCCACGATGTCGAGCGACGCCACCTGGCCGCTGTCGCCCAGAATCTCCATCAGCAGATGCGCCTCACGATAGGTCAGGCCGCCGGGCACGGGTGTACCCACGCCGGGGGCCTCGGCCGGATCGAGGCTGTCCATGTCCAGGCTGACGTGCAAACGCGGCAGGTGGCGCAGGTGGTCGAGCGCCTGCCGGGCAATGACGGCCATGCCCAGCTCATCGACGTGGCGCATGGTGAAGACGTGAATGCCGCTGCGGATGAGGCGCTCGCGCTCGGCCGCGTCCAGGTCGCGCACGCCGATCTGGACGATCTCCGAGCTTTTCAGCTTCGCGCCCGGCGCGCCGACGTTGACCAGCGCCTGTGGCCCTTCGCCGATGAGGGCGGCGACGGGCATACCGTGGATGTTGCCGCTGGGTGATGTGGCGGGCGTGTTGAAGTCGCCGTGGGCGTCCACCCAGATGACGCCGACCGGACCGGGTCGCGCGGCGGCGGCGATGGAGCCGATGCTGATGCTGTGGTCGCCGCCCAGGAAGATGGTGAACTCTCCCGCCTCGAGCCAGGGCCGGGCAGTGTCATAAATGGCCTGGCAGACGGCGGCGACGGCGCTCTGCCGCTGAGTGGCGCTTCCGACGCCGTGCTCTTCGGGGTTGGGGGCCGGGACGTTGCCCTCGTCGTGGACGGCGTGGCCGAGCCGCTCCAGCCGCGCCTGGAGGTGGGCATAGCGGGCGGCGCTGGGGCCGGTGTCCACGCCCCGCCGGCATTGGCCCAGGTCCATCGGGATGCCCAAGATGTGTATCGTTCGCTGCATGCGTTTGGCCTCAAGCTGAAGGGGTATTGTGGCTCATGATGTATGGGGGCGCAAGCATGCTGAGCAGGGGAGCAGGGGAGTGGGGGAGCGGGGGAGTGCGCGTCCTCAGATGCGCGCGCGCATGGCATGCATTCCGGCCGTTCGCATCTGAGGATGCGAACTCCGAATCTTGGCTCTCCCCTGCGCCCCCGCTCCCCAGCGCGCTTGCCCGCCAGTGAGCGTGTCATATAATGGCCCAATGTCCCTCGCCGACTGGTACAAGGTAGAGCAGTTGCCCTGGCCCACAGAGTGGCCGACGCTTTTCGGCCGGCCAGCCCCGCTGCGCGTGGAGATCGGCTTTGGCAACGGGCTGTTCCTCATCCGCCTGGCCCAGACGCACCCGGCCGACAACGTGCTGGGCATCGAGATCTCGCTGCCGGCGCTGCGCCACGCCGTGCGCAAGGTAGAGCGGGCCGGCCTGGACAACGTGCGCTTGCTGCAAGGGGACGCCGCCGCCGCCCTGCACGCGCTCTGCCGGCCGGGCTACGTGGCCGCCGTCACCATCAACTTCCCCGACCCCTGGCCGAAGAAAGACCACCTGGGCCGGCGGCTGATCGACGACACCTTCCTGCATCTGCTGGCGACGCGCCTGCCGGCCGGCGGCGCGCTCGACATCGCCACCGACCACGATGACTACGCCGAGCAGATCACCGCCTGCCTGCTCCGTTCGCCCCACTTCGCCAGCCGGTTGGACGCGCCCTTCGTCCTGACCGATCCTGAGCGCGTGACGACCAAGTACGAGAGCGTGGCCCTGGCCGAAGGGCGGACGCCGCGCTACTATCACTGGCGGCGCAACGACGCGCCGGCCGAGGACGTGTTTCCCGTTCCTCAGGAGTTGCCCATGCCCCACGTCGTTCTGCGCGGGCCGGCCGATCTGGATGAGATCGGCCGCCGCTTCCGGCCCGGCGTCGTCGAGATCGGCGCGACGCGGATCAGAACTATCGAGGCTTACCGCTCGCTGCGCGACGGCAAGCTATTGATCGAGACCTACATCGGTGAGGAGCCGATCTGGCAGCGCCTCGGCCTGGAGATTCGCGCCCGCCGCAGCGGGGAGTTGGTGGTCGCCCTGGCCGAGGTGGGTTTCCCGCGGCCGACGCGCGGCGCGCACCTCGCTATCCACTACATCGTCGAGTGGCTGCGCGCTGAGTTCCCGGCCATCGTCATTGTCCATAGCACGTTACAGGTGAACCATGTCGACGTTACACACGAACGGGATTGACCTGCATTACGAGGTAGCCGGCCAAGGGGAGCCGCTGCTGCTCCTGCACGGCCTCGGCTCGCGCAGCGAAGATTGGGCGTTCCAGGTTCCCGCCTTCGCCCGGCATTACCGAGTCATCACCGCCGACATGCGCGGCCACGGCCGCACGTCTAAGCCGCCCGGCCCCTACAGCGTGCCGATGATGGCCGACGACGTGGCCGGGTTGCTGGACGCGCTGGGCGTGGATGCGGCCCACTTTGTGGGGCTGTCGATGGGCGGCATGATCGCCTTTCAGTTTGCCGTGGATCGGCCGGAGCGGGTGCGCAGCCTGGTCATCGTCAACAGCGGGCCAGCGCTGGTGGCGCGCACGATGAAGGAGCGATGGCAGGTCACGCAACGGCTGGCGCTGGCGCGCCTGTTTGGGCCGGGGCGCACGGCCGTCTTCCTGAGCCAACGCCTGTTCCCCAAGCTGGAGCAAGCCCCTCTGCGCGAGGCGTTCATCGCCCAGTGGACGCAGAACGACCGCCACGCCTACCTGGCGGCCATGCGGGCGCTCGTCGGCTGGAGCGTGCTCGACCGGATCGACGCCATTCGCTGCCCGACGCTGGTCATCTCCGGCGACCGGGATTACACGCCGGTCGAGGCCAAGCGCGGCTACACGGCGCGCATCCCCGGCGCGCGGCTAGAGGTCATCGCCGACTCCGGCCACGCCACGCCCATCGACCAGCCGGAGCGCTTCAACGAGTTGGTGCTCGCCTTTCTAAGCGAGAGGGAGCGGGAGCGATGAAGGTCATCGTCGCGGGCGAAATCCCGCTGGTGGACGAGATCGGCCGACTCTGCCGGCAGACGGCGCACGAGACGGCGATCTACCTGGTGGAGGACTTTCTGGGGGCGCTGGAGGCCGGCTACGCCCTGGAGCAGTTGGCGGATGTGGAGATCGCTATTGAGGCGCACAATGAGTCGGCCGCGGCCAAGCAGGAGCTTTTGCTGGCGATGGGCACGTACCTGTCGCCGGACGCGCTCATCCTGACCTCAGCCCTGGCGACCAGCGCCACGCAGGCGGCGGCGTGGGTGGCGCGGCCGGAGCGGGTGGTCGGCTTTGGGGCGCTGCCGCCGATGGCCGACGGGGGTATCATCGAGCTGGCCCGCGCCCTCCAGACGGCTGAGTCGGCGCTGGTGCAGGCGGAGCTGTTCTGGCGGGGGCTGGGCCAGGAGACGATCCTGGTAACCGACGGGCCGGGGCTGGTGCGGGCGCGGACGGTGTGCTGCGTGATCAATGAGGCGGCCGGCATGCTGATGGAGGGCGTCGCCTCGGCCGCCGACATTGACAAGGCGATGCGGCTGGGGGC
>NZ_JAYRVJ010000775.1:0-4516 GCF_041918635.1 Promineifilum sp. (SeqCode) | reverse complement strand
ATGACCACGCGCCGGCCGTTCTGGGTGGCCCAGTAGGCGGCGGGCAGCAGGTAGCCCAGGCTTTTGCCCGTGCCCGTGCCGGCTTCCACCAGGACGTGCCGGCCGGAATTGAACGCGTCGGCCACGGTCTGCATCATCTCGACCTGTTGCGGCCGGTGCTCGAAGCCGGGGAAGGCGCGATCGAAATGTCCGCCGGGCCGGATGAACGCGGTCAGCCGGGCTACGTCCAGCGGCCGGGGGTGTTCGTCGGGCGTGAGGGGCTGGCCTTCCGGGCGCGGGGCGTTGTAGAGGCGTTGCAGCCGGCCGCGGTTGCGCAGTTCCGGCCCCTCAAAGGCGTGGCGCGCCCGCTCGGCCAGCACGTCCTCAAAGAAGAGCGCCTCCGGCCAGCCCAATCGCCGGCCGGCCTCGACGATCTCTTCGAGTTGAGCCAGCGACAACGCCAGGGCGCGCTCGCGCAGCGCCAGGAACAGCTCGACCGTCTGGATGGCGTCGTTCAGGGCGCGGTGGTTCTGACCCTCCTCCAGCGGGAAGTGGAGATAGTCGGCCAGCGCGCCCAGGCTGAAGCGGCCCGCCTCCGGCACCAGGATGCCGGCCAGCGCCACGGTGTCGATGCGCGGGTTGCCGTGGGCCAGATGGGCCTCGCGCAGGAAGCCGAGATCGAACTCGACGTTGTGGCCCACGATGACGTAGTCGCCCAGCTTCGTCTTGAGGCGCGAGCGGAGGCTGAACAGGCTGGGCGCGTCGGCGACCATCTCCTGGGTGATGCTCGTCAACTGGCTGACGAAGGGCGGGATGTCGCGCAAAGGGTTGATCAGCGACGAGAACTCATCGAGCACATCGTTGCCGCGAAAGGTCACGACGGCCACCTCGATGATGGCATCGCGCGTCGGGTCCAGGCCGGTCGTCT
Source organism: Promineifilum sp. (SeqCode) (assembly GCF_041918635.1). Lineage (NCBI taxonomy): Bacteria > Bacillati > Chloroflexota > Ardenticatenia > Promineifilales (SeqCode) > Promineifilaceae (SeqCode) > Promineifilum (SeqCode) > Promineifilum sp. (SeqCode). The sequence goes on along the minus strand of NZ_JAYRVJ010000775.1, from coordinate 3,609 downwards.
CCACGTCGACCGCAACGTAGGTGGGGGTCATGGAGAGGGATTATATCATTTGTTCTATAGGAGTCATAGGTAATTGGGCAGGGGAGCAGGGGAGCAGGGGGCGGGGGAGCAGGGGTGAAAGGCGCTTTCTCCGCTGCTCCTCGCTCAATGCGCTTCTACGCGCATCGAGAAGCTCCAATCACAGCGATCGCGGCCGCTGAGGGAGTCGGCCTGGCCGGCCACGACTTCAACGAAGACCTGGTAGCTGCCCGATTCGACGGCCGGCCCGCCAACACCCCAGGTGTAGCGTCCCTGGTCATCACGGGGCCAGGGGCCGCAATCCGGCTCGTTGCCGCCGAAGATACAGTAGGGAGCGGTCGTTTCGTCCTTGGCGTAGTTCAGGTTGTCGCCCACGACGATGAAGCGCACGCCGCGGATGCCGTCGCCGTCGTTGGCCCCCACCCGATTGTCAAGGGCCAGCGCTCGGAAAAGCCCTTCGGGGACAGGATCGACGCGGCTGAGAATGTTGGCCGTATCCTCACAGATGCCAGCCGGCGCGTCGTTGTCCACATCAGGCCGCTCCCTGGGCACGGGCAGGCTCGCGCCGGGCGGCGTCGGCTCCACGCGGGTCGGCTCCTCCGGCACGGCCGCGCCCCGGCAAGCGACCAAAAGGAGCATTGCGCTCACGCCAGCCAATCCTAAAGCCCGTTTGCCAACCATACCGCTTATGTTCACTACCAACACCCCAAAGCCAATCTGCGTAATCTGCGAAATCTGTGGATTCCCTCTTCTATGGCACTGTCACTCGAAACTCGAAGTTCCAATTCCAGACGTTGCCGAAGTCCGGGTCCGGCTCATCGGCGGTCACGTTGATCGAGGCGAAGTAGTCGCCGCTCTGCACGATCGGCCCGCCCTCGCCCCAGGTAAACTGTCCCTGACTATTGACCGGCCAGGGGTTGCACGTCGGCTCGCCGCCGCCAAAGACGCAGAAGCCGGCCGTGCTCTCGCGCCGGAAGTAGTCCACGCCATTGCCGGTAATGCTGAACTCGGCTGATTCGATGCCCGCGCCCTCGAACTCGCCCACGTTCAGGTCGCGCACGTCCATACGGAACAGAAAGGTCGGATCCACGATGACCTCGCCCAGCACGTGGCCGGTCGGGAAAGAGCCGCCGGGCGCGTCGTTGTCGATGTCGGGCCGGGCAATGAAAGGCGTCACGGTGGGCGTCGGCGAGGCGAGCGGAGCGGGCGTGGGCGGGATGGTGTCGGCCGGCGGCAGGATTGCCAGGTCAATGTTGCACGCGATCCACTGCGGCCCGGCGCTGACCCAGGCCACCTGATCCGTGCCCGCTACCTGCACCAGCACCCACTGGCCCAGCGGGTAGCCAATGGGGCTGAGGGCCAGCGGGATGAGTTGAGCATCCACGCCCACCAGACCGATGGGCGGGTCATAGACCGTGCCGGGGCCGGAACGCAGGTAGACGCCGTTGACAACGGTGCAGACGCCCGCCTGAGTCGTGGGCGCGTTGGCCGTCGTCGGCGAGGGTAGCGTATCCGGGGCGGGCGTCGGCTCGCTGGCCGTCGGCGCGCCGGTCGCGGTCGGCGCCAGCGTGGGCGTCGGCGGGGTTGTCGCATCGGGTGGCGGCGGGCTGCTCAGCGCGGCAACCGTCTGGGCCACGGAGATGGCGACCACCGTCTGCTGCACCGAGGTCGCAACCGGATCGTCGATGACGACACCCACCGTCGGCTCGGTCACGTCGCCGCCGCCCCCGCCGCCGCAAGCGGCGAGCAGCGGCAACAGGCCCGCCAGCAGGAGTAGGACATTCCATCGTCTGATACCCATTATTCGCCCCCGGCCGGCTGAAGCAGCGCGTCGATGCTCGTTACGCATAATCCCTCCACGATGTGTTCAACCATGTACGTATCGATCGGGAACGCCTCCCCCTGTCGCACACAGTCGTTGAAATAACCTAGAGCCGTATCCCGCGCGGCGATGGCTTCGTCAGTCGCGCCGCGCACGCTCAGCAGGAAGGCTTTCCAGTGATAGAACGTGCCCAGCGCCTGATAGGTTTGCGCCGCGAGACGGGGGTCATTGGCCGTGTCAAACCGCTCCAGGTCTTGCTCCAGCGCGGCAATGGCCCGGTCGATGTGGCTCTCGGCTGTCGTCCGGTCGCCCTGCAAATCGGCCACGTCGGACAGCACGCGCAGGCTGATCCCCTGGCCCAGCCGGGCGATGCTGGCCACGGGCACGCCGTAGGTCTCGATCTGCTCCGGCTGGCCGGCAATCGGGTTGTAGGCGTCGAGCGCGGCTTGCGCCTCCGATTGGACGGTGCGCAACGCCACCTCCCGTTCCTCGCCGGCGGGCAGGTCTTCGGCGGCGTTGAGCAGCCGTTGGGCGCGGACAAAATGGACGCTGCCCTGGCCGATGTGCGCCCGGGCGTTATCGGGGTTCAGGCGCAGCGCCTCGGCAAATGCGGCGTCGGCTGCGACCAATTGCGCTTCGTCCCCGCCGGCCCGTTGGGCGCTGTAGAAGTGCTCCTGCCCCAGGAAGTACTGGACGATGTCCGAGTCCGGCGCGAACTCGGCGGCGCGCTCAAGCGCGTCAATGGCCTCAGCCTGCTCGCCGATGATCTCCTTTCGCAAGCCCAAAGATAACCAGGCCAGGGCGTTGGCCAGCGGATCCAGTTCGCGCCACACCTCCTCGGCCGGGTCGGTGGCGTCGAAGACGGGGATGCGCGTTGTGAATTCGTAGTTGCCGATCATCTGACCCACGTCCGCGTCGAATTGCGGCTGCACGTGGAAGCGCACGATGAGATTGGCCCCGCCGGCGCTCGGTTCGGCCACGCCGTGGATGACCATGTCGGCGTTCAGCGCGCCAGCGGCCTCGGCCGGGTCGGTCGCGTCCAGCGGCGGCGGGCCGACCACGCCGATCACGACGTTGTGCTCGCTGAGCAATTCCGGGCTGTCATACCAGACCAGTACCTCCGGCTGCTCAGCCAACTCGCGCTGCAAAGCCGCGCCGATGCGCTGGGCGACGCGCAGGCCGCCGTCGTGGCTGTCGTTGGTCAGCCGTCCATCGGCGTCCAACACGGCGAACTCGGCCACGGCGATGTTGAAGTTGCCGTCCATTTGATCCGGTTCAGCCGGTGGGCTGAAGACGCCCCGGCTATAGAGCACCGCGACGACAACGGCCAGCAATAGGACGGCGGCGACGCCAGCCAGGATGCGCTGGTTGCGCGCGGCGGCGGCCAACTGGCGGGCGCGCCGAGTCTCTTCCTCAGCCGCGGCCCGGCTGGCGTCCAGAAACTCGCTCTCGGCCACGCTCAACGGATCGGGCGCGTCGGTCGTCCAGGCCAGCGTCTGCGCCAGTCGCGCCCCCCGGTAGAGCGCGCCGGGGTCGCGTTCCAACTTGAGCCAGTCGTTCACGTCCTGGGTCAACTGACGGTGGCGAATGAGCGCCTCGCGGTCCTGGTCGAGCCAGTGGCGCAGGGTGGGCCACTCGCGGATGAGCGCCTCGTGGGCCACCTCGACGATCTTCGTGTCGCCGGGCGGCGCGACGCCGGTCAGCACCAGCCGCGAATCGACCAGGATGTCCAGGACGGCTTCGAGCACGTGCGGATCGGTGGCGCGGGT
>NZ_JAYRVJ010000774.1:0-4323 GCF_041918635.1 Promineifilum sp. (SeqCode) | reverse complement strand
TGGGCATCCGGGCGAGCGCGCCCGATTGACGGTCGTCCGCGCCATCTCTATACTTCGCCCATGACAACCCACGACGCGCTGCCTTCACCCTCCACAGTCCTCCTCCTCACCGGCGAAGGCATCGGCCGCGGCGACGTGGCGTTGCAGCAGCGGCTGCTCAAGACCTACCTGGTAGACGCTACTCTACGAAAGACCTGAAAGGTCTGCCCGGCCCGCTCCCCTGCTCCTTATGCTATAATGAAGGTATGATCCGCCCACGTGTCTTCTTCCCACTGCTACTGCTGATTCTGCTCGCTGTCGCCTGTTCGCGCGAGACGCGGCAAGAGTTCGCCACGCGCGTCTTGCCCAGCGCCGGCACGGCTGCGGCCGAGGGGGCGGTCGTCTTGCGCACGGCGGCGGTCGAGGCGGCCCAGACCAATGCCCCCGTCGCCAAGACGCTGGCCGCCGAGGCGGTGCGCACCGGCGGCCCCATCGTCCGCACCGTGGTCTCAGAGGGGGCCATCATCGGCGGCACCATCGGCGCGGAGGCGCTGGCGACGGGCGGCCCGCTGGCCCGCACGGCCGTGGCCCGCGGCATCGAGGCGTCCGAGACCCGCGCCGCCCAGGAGCCGAGTTACCGCTGCCCCGACGTGGCCTTCACCGTGGATACCGATCTGAACGTCCCGGTGGACATCAGCGGCGCGCAACTCGACGCGGCCATCGCCGCCACTGTGCCCGGCAGCCCGCTCATCGGCCTGGGCGATGCCTTCGTGGACGCCGCCCGCGCCCGCGGCCTGAACGCCTACTACGTGGCCGCCCACGCCGCCTGGGATTCGGCGTGGGGAACCAGCGCCGTCGCCACGCGCAAGAACAACCTGTTCGGCTATGGCGTTACGCCCGCCTGCCCCTATGACTGCGCCGTGCCCTTCAATTCGCAGGCCGAGTCTATCGACTTTGTGACGACGCTGGTGAAGGCCGACTACCTGACCCTCGGTGGGCGCTTCTACACCACGCCCACGCTGCGCGGCATGGAACCCATCTACTCCGGCGCGACCAATTGGGACGACGGCGTGGCGGCCATCATGAACTTGCTGCGCCAGAACACACCGTGTCCGTGATGGTGGAGAAGAGGCTCACGCAAAGGGCGCTAAGAAAGCCAAGAACGCAAAGAAGATCAACTTTTCTTTGCGTTCTTGGCATTCTTGGCGATCTTTGCGTGAGCTTCTCCTTCTTTCTCCCACCCCCCGCGCCAGGCGGCTGCGGCGAGGGGATCACATTCGCCGTCATCGGCGACTATGGCGGGGGGGACGCGCGGGCGGGGGCGGTGGCGGCGCTGGTGGATAGCTGGTCGCCCGACTTTATCGTGACGACCGGCGACAACAACTACCCCGACGGCGCGCCCGACACCATCGATACCAACATCGGCCAGTTCTACAGCGACTACATCTATCCCTACCGCGGCAGCTACGGCCCCGGTGCGACCAGCCGCCGCTTCTACCCCGCGCTGGGCAACCACGACCTGAGTTGGGACGGCGGCCGGCCCTACTTCGATTACTTCACCCTGCCCGGCAACGAACGCTACTACACCGTCTGGCGCTGGCCGGTGCAGCTGTTCATCCTCAACAGCGACGGCCGCGAGCCGGGCGGCGTCCATGCCAACTCCGCCCAGGGCGACTGGCTGCGACGCTCCCTAACCGCGTCGGCCGCGCCGTGGAAGCTGGTTGTGCTGCACCAGCCGCCGTTCACCTCGTCCCTGAACCGCGAGCCAGCGCTGCACCTCCAATGGCCTTATGCCGAGTGGGGCGCGTCGGCTGTCCTGTCCGGCCACGACCACTTCTACGAGCGGCTGGAGTCGGACGGCATCCCCTACTTCATCAACGGCGCGGGCGGCTATGGCCTCTACGCCATCGGCGAGCCGGAGCCGGAGAGTGTCGTGCGCTACAACGACGATTTTGGGGCGATGCGGATTGACGCGACGGCGATGTGCATCCACTACCGGTTCTTCAACACGGCGGGGGAACTGATCGACGAGTTGCGCGTGGAGAACGCGGGTGTGGGGCGTTGGGGCGTGGGGGTGGTAAGACGGGAAAGGATACGGGCGGAGTAACGGGCACGGTCGCGGGCGGGCTGCCGGTCAGTGGGCCACCGGCAGTGCTGCACTTAGCGCGGCAGTGGAATGTGGTGGTGTGGCGGCTGCGGTGGATTGGGGATTACGAGGAGTAGTCTGGGTCAAACTCGGGCCATAGTTTTCCATAATCAGTTAGCGACGGTAATGCGCTAACAACGGTCAGAAAGCTGCCCCGTTTGTGCCTCTTGAGCCGTGTCATTGCTACCTGTCGATTTACGATCAAGCCAATTCGGATACCATGACAATCTTCAGGTCGTCTACACGATTGAATTGCATGTCGTTGGTTAACAGGGCCTCACACCCAGTTGCCAGTGCGCTGGCGAGCTGTAAAGCGTCAGGCAATCGAAGTCCGTGCTTAACGCGCAATTCGGCGGCACGAATGGCCGTTGTGGCGTCAATAACGTGAAAGTGCGTGTTAGGCCCGTGAACAATCAGAGAGACGAATGCTTCTTGTATAGTCGAATCACTGGCTTGTAAGGCTCCTTGTAAACATTCCGCCAGTGTAACTGGCGAAGTAACCAACATAATACCAAGCTCGGCAGCGTGTTCTAGCACACGCTGGATCGCCGCAGCATACGTTGCATGATCCTCGACTAAGTAAATGATTGGCGATGTATCAAGAAAAAGCCTGTGTGTACCCAATAGCACTTCGTCGGGCGTCACTCGTCTTTTCTCCAAACCGCCTCGCGCCTTTCATCCCCCTCTCGCCGCGTCCGCGACACCCACTCTTGCGCGTCTTCACCGAAGAGCGGAGAAGACGCCATCCCCCTCAAATCGCGCCACTCCAGGACAGGATGCTGGCGGCGTCGCTGTATACGACGCGCCAAATACTCGATGAGCATAAGCTGCTCATCAATTGCCAGTCGTTCAGCCTGCTCAAGTACGTCGCCAAGCACGGGATGATCCATAAGGTTCCTCCACTATAGACTGTACATCACATCATTTCACTATTATATGCTAGGGGGCACTCTGAACCTATGTTTCCCCGCCACAGGTTTAGGAAACCGGTAGTACAGTTGCTAGGATCCGATCACCTTCACCACCACCCTCGTCCCCTCCGTCGGCGCGCTGGCGATGGTGAGCATGCCGCCGGCCCGCTCCACCCGCTCGCGCATGGACTTCAGGCCCAGGTGGCCGGGGAACTCCTGGTTCATGTCAAACCCCTGGCCGTTGTCGCACACTTCCAGGATGACCTTGCCGTTGTCATTGAGGAGCCGCACCTCGGCCGACGTGGCCTGGGCGTGCTTGACGATGTTGTGCATGGCCTCCTGCGCCACCCGGTAGAACATCTCCTTCTGCGGCAGCGTCAACTCCGGTTCCGGCCCAAACTCGACGGCTACCGGGATCTGGTGTCGCGCCTGGAGCGCCGCCGTCTGCTTGCGCAGCGCCGCCACCAACCCCTCCGACTGCAACGACTCTGGCCGTAGTTCAAAGATGAGCGCCCGCATCTCGGCCATGCCGGCGTCGGTCTGCGTCAGCACGTAGTCCAGCGCCTCGCCCAGCTTGCCGCGCGTGGCCTCGTCGGCCGGCGAGCGGTCGAGCACCATGCGCGCCGTGCGCGTGCCCAGGGCGATGCCGTAGAGCGCCTGTGAGACGGAGTCATGCAATTCGCGGGCCAGCTTTTGCCGCTCTTCCAGCGCCGCCAGCCGCCCCGCCCCTTCATAGAGCCGGGCGTTCTCGATGGCGACCGCCAGTTGATTCGCCAGCGCTTGCAGCAAGTCCACGTCGCTCTGGTCGAACTCGTTGGCCCGCTCGCTCTGAATGTCGAGCACGCCGATGACGACCTCCTTGCTCTTGATGGGCAAGACCAGCTCGGAGCGCGTCCGCAGGCCCTCCATCGGCACGTAGCGCGGCTCGAGGCTCACGTCGGGCACGACGATGGGCAGGCCGGTGGCCGCCACCCGGCCGGTCAGCCCATCCATGCCCACGCGCAGCGCGTTGGGGCTGAAGAGGATGTCTCCCTCCGGCGAGGTCAGTTGCCCCGCCCCGGCGCGATAGACGACGCACTCCTCCTCCACCAGGCCGACGCCGACGTGGTCGTAGCCAAAGCGCTTGTGGATGAGCGCCGCCGTCTGGCGCAGCAGTCCGTCCACGTCCAGGATGCCGGCGATGGTCTGGCTGACCTGATTGATGACGCGCAACTGGTTAACGCGCTCCTGCTCGGCGGTGAAGAGGCGGGCGTTCTCGATGGCAACGGACGCCTGGGCGGCGAAGGC
>NZ_JAYRVJ010000773.1:0-7859 GCF_041918635.1 Promineifilum sp. (SeqCode) | reverse complement strand
ATCCGTCTAATCCGTTCAATCCGTGTGATATCCGTGTTTAATTCGCAACCCTCAACATTGTTACTCGCCCATGATCTGGGCGACCAGCTCGCGGCGGCGCGGGCGGTTGTCGAAATCGACCAGGACGATCTGCTGCCACGTCCCCAGCGTCAGCCGCCCGGCGACGAAGGGGACGCTCAGTGACGGGCCGAGCAGCGCCGCCCGGACGTGGCTGTGGCCGTTGCCGTCGCCCCAACGCGCGTTGTGGTCGTAGTGGCGGGCGGGATCGGCGATCTCGTCGAACAGCCGCCGCAGATCGGCCAGCGCGCCCGATTCGTACTCGATGGTCGTCAGGGCGCTGGTGGCCGACGGGCAGAAGAGCGTCACCACCCCACTGTGCAGTCCGGACTCACGCACGGCCCGTGCCACCTCGTCTGTTATGTCAAGTATGTCGGCGTCGCCGCGCGTGGCGAGCCGGATGGAAGTGCTAATGACCGGCATAGGCTACCTCTAGTTGAAGTCGATGCGCGGCTCATGATCCTGGCTGCTCTCCCACCACTGGCGGATGCGGCCGCCGATGGGCCGGCCGATGAGCGCCTCCAGCTCGTAGACCACGCCCCACAGCCGCCGAAAGTCCACGCCCGTGCCCAGCCCCATCTTGTAGGCCATGAACACTAAGTCTTCGGTGGCGAGGTTGCCGGCTGCCCCCGGCGCGAAGGGGCAGCCGCCCAGGCCGCCGACGCTGGTGTCGAAGATGCGGATGCCCGCTTGTAGCGCCATCGCGGCGTTCGCCAGGCCCAACGCCTGGGTGTCGTGCAAGTGAACGGCTAGCCGGTCAAGGGGGATGCGCCGGGCGATGAGGTCGATCAGGTGGCCGACCGACAGCGGATCGGCGTGGCCGATGGTGTCGGCGACGGCGATCTCGTCCACGCCCCAGTCGGCGATCTCCCGCACCAGCGCCAGCGTCTTGTGGGGCGAGATCGGCCCCTCGAAGGGGCAAATCCAGGCCGTCATGACGTAGAAGCGGGTGCGCGCGCCATCGCGCTGGGCGCGCTCGATGAGCGTTCGGGCGGTAGCCAGCGCCGCCTGGGGCGTGTTGTGGGTGTTGCGCAGGCTGAACGTCTCGCTGACGGCCGCGCCGAAGGCCAGGGAGCGGCAGCCGGCGGCCCACGCCCGGTCGTAGCCGCGCTCATTGAACACCAGGCCGACAAACTCCGGACCGGCCGCGGCGTAACCGGCGTGGCGGCCGATGGCCCCGGCCATCACCTCGTCGGCGTCGGCCAACTGCGGCACGGCTTTGGGGTGGACGAAGCTGGTGGCCTCGATGTGGCCCAGGCCGGCCTCGACCAACCCGTCGATCAGCCGGCCCTTTTGCTCCACGGTCAGAATGGCGGACTCGTTCTGCAGCCCGTCGCGCGGCCCGACTTCGTAAACCTTGACCAACTCGTTCATCAGCCGCAGCCAACCATCGGACCAGTAAGAAAAATCATCCGCAGATTTCGCAGATTACGCAGAAAGACCCACGAATACTCTTCTCTGTGGAACTCTGTGCGATCTCTGTGTCTCTCTGTGTTCCTCTTATCCGTTTTCTCTATTAGGTCGCCTCGTTCATTAAGTGTTTGCGGAAGAAGTCGGTGATAGTGTTGTAGCAGTGCACACGGTTCTCGTATTTGAGCACGTCGTGCCCTTCGTCGGGGAACATCAGGTAATCGACCTCTTTGCCCCGCTGGCGCAGGTGCTCGACCACGTCGCGCGACTCCTGCTCGATGACCCGCGGATCGTTCTTGCCCTGGATGACGAGCAAGGGACACTGGATGTCGTCCACGTAGTGACGCGGCGAGCGCTCGACGAGAAACGCCTTGTCCTTCACCGGATCGCCAACGGCGATGGCGAAGTAGGGCTTCCACGTCTCCGGCACGCGGTCGGTGAAGGTCAACAGGTCGTACGGGCCGAACATATCCACGGCCGCCGACCACAGCTCGGGGTGGCGCGTCGCCAGGGTCAGCGTCATGTAACCGCCGTAAGAGCGGCCGACAACGCCAGCGCGGCCCACGTCTAGCCGTGCGTCATCAGCCAGCAGCTTCATGGCGTGGACGTGGTCGAGCCGATCCTGCCCGCCCCAGTCGCGGTCGACGTGCTTCATGTAGCTCAGGCCGTAGCCCGTGCTGCCGCGCGCGTTGGGCACGAAGACGGCGAAGCCGTTGAGCGTCAGGAACTGAATGAGCGGCATGGAGAACCAGGCGAAGTCGGGTCGCTCCTGCCCTTGCGGGCCGCCATGGACGTAGTAGACCAAGGGCCGCGGCCCCTCGAAGCCCAGCGCCGGCGACGGCAGGTAGAGCCGCGCCGAAACGCGCAGGCCGTCGTGCGAGGTGAAGGAAGCGTCCTCGCCCGCCGAGAGATGTTCTTGCGGCAGGCCCAGGACGCGCTCGCGGGTCTGGCGGTGCGTCTCGCCCAGGCTCGGCCCCTCGACGGTGTAGAGTTGCGTCGGCGAGGTGGCCGTCGAGAAGGAGAGGACGAAGCGGTCGTTGGCCTTGTCGTAATAGAAGCTGTCCATGACGCCGCCGGCCAGCTCCCCCTGCCCGCAAATGACCCGTTCCAGGCTCATCTCCAGTGTCGCCTCGTCAAACACGCCCTCGTAGAGCCAGGAGCAGCCGTCGATGTTGTACTGGAGGGCGTAGCGGTCGTCGCGCAGGTGCTTTAGATTTTCCATCTCGCCTAGCCCCTCATGCACCTGCCCGCGCACCTGCACCCGCGCCACGGTCTCCGGCTCGGCCAGGGCGATGTAGCCCAGACCGTAGGTGTCCTCGAAGAGGCTGGTCATGAGCAGCAGGCCGCGGCCGGAGCGGGTGAACTCGGCCGCGCCGAAGCTGGTCAGCGGAACCTCTTCGCCCGGTTCGCGTTCCTCCAGGCGGCGGCCGTTGAGCAGCCGCGCTTCGCCCGTCTCCGGCTCCCAGAGGTAAAGGACGCTGTCGCCGGCCGTGTACCCCTCGACCAGCGCCAGCCGGTCGCGCTCGGAATCGCTGCCGGCTACAAAAGCTTCGTACATGCTGCGGAAAAGCTCAGTGACCTCGCCGGTGGCCAGGTCGGCGCGGAAGCTAACGCTCAGCGGCTCGTTGCGCGACTCGGCGAAAAAGTAGGCGAGGTTCTGGTCGGTGTCGTAGTGATCCAGCTGGCAGCGATAATCGCTCAGCGTGTCGCCCAAGGCCGGCTCGGGGTAGCCGCCATCCAGCGGGATGAACATCGGCTGATAGTTCTCATCCCCGTTGTGGTCGAGCATCAACAGGATTTTGCCCAATTTGGGGTAGACCTGGAAGAGCCGGGCGACGAGATGCGGGTTCTGCAACGCCAGGCCGGGCGGCAGCAGCGGCTCAGGCACACTGCCGCCGCGATCCATCGCGTACAGGCTGAGGCAGCCACCGAGGTTGCTGGCAAAGAACAGCCGGTCGCCCACGATTTGCGGGGCCTGGAAGAGGCGGGCGGAGAGGAGGGATTCTATACGGGCTGCTTGCATATAATCTCCAAAGTCAGGGACTAGGGGTTAGGGGCTAGGGAAGAGCGCTCCTCCCTAGCCCCTAGCCCCTAATCCCTAACCCTTATTTCTCCAAGGTTGAAGTATCACCCTCATCCTGCCCCAAAGCGCGGGCCTTCAGGACGCGGCGCATGATCTTGCCCGAACGGGTCTTGGGCAGTGTATCGACAAACTCCACCGACGAGGGCTTGGCGATAGGCCCCATCTCATGCGAGACGTGGTCGATCAGCGTTCGCGAGAGGGCGGCCGTCGGCTCGTACCCCTGCCGCAGGATGCAGTAGGCCCGGATGATGTTGCCGCGCAACTGGTCGGGCACGCCAATGACGGCTGCCTCGGCCACCGCCGGGTGACTCACCAATGCGCTCTCGATCTCGGCCGTGCCCAGCCGGTAGCCGGACACCTTGATCACGTCGTCGATGCGGCCGATAATCCAGACGTAGCCGTCTTCGTCCTTACGCGCGCTGTCGCCCGGCAAATACCAGCCCTGCTCCTCGTAGCGGCTCCAGTACTGCTGGACGTAGCGGTCGGGATCGCCGAAGATGGTGCGCAGCATGGCCGGCCAGGGCGTCTTGACGACCAGGTAACCCTCTTCATTGGCGGCTACCGATTCGCCCTCCTCGTTGACCACGTCCACCACCACACCGGGGAAGGCCCGCGTCCCCGAACCGGGCTTCAGGGGCACACTGGGCAGCGGGGTGATCATGAACATGCCCGTCTCCGTCTGCCACCAGGTGTCCATGATGGGGCAGCGCTCCTTGCCGATGACGCGGTAGTACCAGCGCCACGCCTCCGGGTTGATCGGCTCACCCACAGAACCCAGCAGGCGCAGGCTGGAGAGATCGTGCAGGTTGGGCCAGCTCTCGCCGAAGCGCATCAGGCCGCGGATGGCCGTCGGCGCGGTGTAGAGGATGGAGATCTGGTACTTGGCGATCATCGACCACCAGCGGTCGGGGTTGGGGTGCGTCGGTGCGCCTTCGTACATGAAGCTGGTCGCGCCGAGAACGAGCGGGGCGTAGACGATGTAGCTGTGCCCCGTCACCCAGCCGGGGTCGGCGGCGCACCAGTAGATGTCGTGCGGCTTGATGTCGAAAACCCACTTGAGGGTGATGGCCGTGCCGACCATGTAGCCGCCATGGGTGTGGAGGATGGCCTTGGGCCGGCCGGTCGTGCCCGACGTGTAGAGGATGTACAGGGGGTCTTCGGCGTCCATGTGCTCAGTGCGCGTCTTGGGGTCGGCCACCGGCATCGCCATCAGGTCGTGGTACCAGTGGTCGCGGTCAGGCTCCATGTGCACCGGTTGGCCGGTGCGCTTGACGACGATGACGCTCTGGATGGGGTTGCTGCGCTCCAGCGCCTCGTTGGCGATCTTCTTCAGTTCGACGATCTCGCCGCGCAGCCACGCCCCATCGCACGTCACCAGCACCTTGGACTGGCTGTCCTGAATGCGGTCGTGGAGCGCCTCGGTCGAGAAGCCGCCGTAGACCACCGAGTGAATGGCCCCTATCTTGGCGCAGGCGAGCATGGCGATCATCAGTTCGGGAATGCGCCCCATATAGATGGTCACCCGGTCGCCGCGCTGGACGCCTTGGGAGTAGAGCACGCCGGCGAACTTGGACACCTCGACGCTGAGTTGCTGGTAGGTGTAGGTGCGCGTGTCGCCCGGCTCCCCCTCGAAGATGAGGGCGGCCTTGTTGCGCGTGGCCGTCCGCAGATGGCGGTCGAGGGCATTGTGGACGATGTTCACCTGCGCGCCGACGAACCAGCGGTAGAACGGGGCGTTGCTATCGTCGAGTACCTTTTCCCACGGTTCATACCATTCAAAGTTCTCGGCCGCCAACCGTCCCCAAAACGCCGCGGGGTCGGCCACCGCCTCAGCGTACGCCTTCTCGTAATTGGGAACGTGGGCATGAGAGATCATCTCCGGGGCAGGATAGTAGACTTCCCCGACCATCTTCTGATCCGTAGACATGAATGCCTCCATTGAGGGTGGATTGGTCGCGCCGAATGTTAAGCAAGGGCAGCGTAAGTATAATGGGGAGCGTCCACTTCGCAAAGTGGGCCGGTTCGTAGTCAGGCAATTCATAGCCGGACTTGGCGCGAGAAGGGGAAGAAAGGCAATGAATTGCCTGACTACAAGCAAACATATCAGAGGTAATGAACATGTCATCACGCAAAATCGTCATCATCGGCGCGGGCAGCGCCAGTTTTGGCCCGACGACTTTAGCTACCATCGTCCGCAACGAGGCGCTACGTGGCAGCGAACTGGCGCTGGTCGACCTGAACGAAACGGCCCTGGACAGCGCTGCGCGCGTGGCGCAGCGCATGAGCGACGCCTGGGACGCGGAGTTGTCCATCAGCGCCAGCACGGAGCGGGCCGAGGCGCTGGCCGGGGCCACGCAGGTGATCGTCTCCATCGAGGTCGCGCCGCGGGAAGCGTTGTGGCGGCTCGACTGGGAGATTCCCATGCGCCACGGGCTGCGGCAGCCCTATGGCGAGAACGGCGGGCCGGGCGGGTTCATGCACGCCTGCCGGCAAATCCCGCACCATCTGGCCATCGCCCGCGACATGGAGCGGCTGTGCCCCGACGCCTGGATGATCCTGTTCAGCAACCCCCTGCCGCGCCTTGTGCGCGCGGTGACCAAGTACACGCGCATCCGGACGGTCGGCAAGTGCCACCAGATCAACGTCGGTTACGCCTTGGCGGCGGCGCTGCTGGCCGGCCAATACGGCATCGACGTGCCGCGCGGGGCGACGCTGCACTCCGACCCGGGCAACGTCGGCGTCATTCACGCGCTGTCGGAAGCCGGGCGGCGCCACTTCCGGCTCACCTCGGCCGGGCTGAATCACTTCATCTGGCTGCTCGACCTGCGCGACAAGGCGACGGGCGAGGACTTATACCCGGCGCTGAGGAAGGCTGCCGAAAAAGCGCCGCGCACGCTGGAGCCGCTGTCGCTCGACCTGTTTCGCATCTTTGGCCGGCTACCCATCGCCGGCGACACGCACCTGGCCGAATACTTGCCGTGGCTGCACGACCCGGTTGCCGACCCTTGCGCCCGCTACGAACTGCCCCTCTACGACTGGAGCGGCAACGAGGGGGTGCGCGACGTGCTGCACGGCCTGATGAGTTCAATGGCCGAAGGCGCGCTGCCCGTGGAGGGCATGCGCGAAGCGCCGAGCGAGGGGGCCACCGAACTGGTCGCGGCGCTGGGCGGCGGCGAACCTTACCTGGACGAGACGGTCAACGTGCCCAACCGGGGGGCCATCGCCGGACTGCCGCCCGACACCATCGTGGAACTCCCGGCGGTGGTGGGGCCATACGGCATCCGACCGGTGCAGGTCGGGCCGCTGCCAACGCCGGTGACCGAACTGTGCCGGCGCGAAGCGGCGCTGGTGGAGGCGGTGGTCGACGCGGCGGTGACCGGCGACCGCACGCTGGCGCTGCAAGCGTTGCTGCTCGACCCGATGGTCAACGACATCGGCCGGGCGCGGGCGATGCTGAATGACTATCTGGAGACATTCGCGGCCTATTTGCCGCAGTTTCAATAGCAGGGGCGCGTCTGCGTGTGCGCCCTGGGGCAGACACGCAGCACCTGGGGCAGACACGCAGGTCTGCCCCTACTGATTCATATGCCCGCGGCCTCGCCGGGTGCGGCTTCTGGGGTAGCCGATTCGACCACTTCTTCGGTCTCCATCAGGTTCCCACAATAAGGGCAAATGTCCCAGTGCAACTCCAGAGGCGAATGGCAGACGGGGCAGGGCTGGCGCAGATGGGTGTGGCAGGCCGGGCAGAGGAACCAGTTGGCCTGTGTCGGCCGCGAGCAGGTGGGGCAGACAGGGCGCTCCTCGATCTGCTGCAAGAGCGCTTCCTGTTCCAGCGCCCGGTCATACGCCTCGGCCAGCGTCTCGCGCGGGCGCAGCAGCAGGTAGATGACCAGCCCGATCAGCGGCAGGAAGGCCACCACCAGCACAGTCAGCACGGCCGCGGCCGCCGAACGCGAGCGCGCCCGAATGTCGCGGTAGGCCCAAACCACCAGCGCCAGCAGCAAGAGGAGCACAAGGCCGCCGGCGACGCTCACGATCACCGTCAGGTAGGTCTGAAGGGTATCCGTTAGAAACATGGGACTCTCCGGCGACGATTGTAGCAGAAGGACAAAAAAAAGCCCCCGGGCGACGAATCGCCGGGGGGCCAAGCTCTCAGAGCATAGGGGGTATCGACCCGCGCCTAGACACCTTGCTGCACTTCTTTTTGCGACTTGCGCGTCCGGCGCGCCGCCTTTTTCTTGGCGATGCGCGTCAGTTCGCTCTTCGACACAAACCAGCGCTTGCGGCGCACGTCGGTCAGCACGCGGCT
>NZ_JAYRVJ010000772.1:0-9222 GCF_041918635.1 Promineifilum sp. (SeqCode) | reverse complement strand
TCCCGCTCCAGGACAACTTGCAGCCGGCCGTTGACGACGATGAACATCGACGTGCCCAGCTCGCCCTGGTGAAACAACCGCTCGCCGTCGGCCAACCGCCGCCAGGTCACTTGCTCCTGTATGGTGTGGAGTGTCGCCGGGTCTAGAGGGCCAAATAGACGGGTGAGGATGCCCGCCAGTTGGAGGCGCTGGATGCGCGGGGCGATGGCCAGAGCGAAATCGGCGGCGATGGTCGAACGGCGCTCGACCAGACGATCAAAGGCCCCTTTGGGAATACACAGCAGACGGCTGTCCACCATGGCGACGACGTCAGCCGTGCGCGGCCGGCCCGTCAACAGGGCCATCTCGCCCACGCCCTCGCCGGCGTCGAGCCGGTCGAGCACAAGTTCCGCCCCGTCCGCCTCGCGCACGCGGACTTCCAGCAGGCCGCTCTCGACGATGTACATGCTGTCGCCGGGGTCGTCCTGGCGGAAGAGCGCCTCGCCCGCGGCCAGCGCGACAAAGGTCAGATCGCCAGCGATCTCAACCTGCGCGGCGCTTTCCAGGTTGTGGAAGAGCGGGCTGGCGGTCAGGACGCTTAGAGCGGGTGACGGATCAGCGGGAGATCGTTCACTTATAACCATATTTCGCGTCATCTGCCACTGTAGGGTGGGTTGGCAACCCGTGAGGCGGGTTAGCAACCCGCCTTACAAATAAAGCGGCCGTATGTTACCTGTGACGACCGCGGTGTGCCAAGAAGGGCTGATGGTCAAATGACCCGTCACTCGCACCGCGAATGAGCAAAAAGGTCGCCCACAATGTCACGGACGCGACATGCAAAACGGGGTGCGGTGTGTTATAGTGTTGCCGTGCCTGGCGAGCAGGTCCCATGCGCTACGACACGGTGTTGGCTTAGGCAGATACGGGGGCAGACACATAGGTCTGTCCCTACGTTCGGCCAATTCCCCTTCTACTAGCCGCGCGCCAGCGGCAGACCTACATGTCTGCCCAAGTTGCTCATTCGTTGACGATGTTAAACGCGCTTCTCGCCTTTCTGGGCATCGGTACCAGGGGCGGTTGAGCGCCATATACGTTTAGTGGAGTCGCTGACGCAGTTGGACAAGCTACGCTAGTCCCACAGCCTGCGCTATGTGTAGGTGGTCACGTAGAGGATTAACCCATGCTCCCTTTAACACGACTTGCTTCAGCCGGCGTTTCTCGCGTGGGCAGACACCTAGGTCTGCCCCTACTCTTGTTGGCCGCGGCCATCGCGCTGTTTTCCGGCGCGCCCGTCCGGGCGGCCAATTTCCCCGTCAGCGACTTGCCGGGCTTGATTCTGGCCATCAACCAGGCCAATGATGAGACCAACAATCCAGGCCCGGACACGATCCAACTCAGCGTTGGAACGTATACCATCACAGCCGCCGACAACACCACGGTTAACGGCGACAACGCCCTGCCGGTGATTACGTCAGACATCACGATCGAGGGTGCGGACGGCGTGACGCTTGCCCGCAGCGCCGAAACGGACTTCCGCTTCTTTGAGGTAGCCACAACGGGAGCGCTGACCCTGCGCAACGTCGACCTGGAAGGGGGCAGCGAGTTGCGCGGCGGCGCGATCCACAGCCGGGGCGCGCTGACTATTGATAAAATCGTCCTCTTCAACAACCGCTCGCGAGACGGCGACACCAGCGTCAACCTGCCCAGCGAATGCGGCGGGGCCATCTACCATGAATCGAGCGGCGCGCTGACCGTCACCGACAGCGAGTTCAACACCAACGACGCGCCTTGGGCCGGCGGGGGGCTGTGCATCGCGCAGGGCACGGCGACCATCACCGATAGCACCTTCCAATTGAACACCGCGGAAGGCCACCAGATCACCGGCACGGACACGGCCGGCGGGGCTATCTACACGGAGACTTTTACCACCGCGAACGTCCAGCGCAGCTTCTTTAGCGGCAACGGCAGTGGGACGGGCGGAGCCATCCGCAGCAACTCAACGACGTTTACAATCGTCAATAGCACGTTCTACAATAACACGGCGGTGAATGGCGGGGCGATTAACAACCGCATGGGCAACATGACCATCACCAATAGCACGCTGGCTTTTAACGACGCCGGCGGCGATGGTGATTCGCTGTCCTACGAGACCGGATCGCTCGTAGTCCAGAACAGCATTCTCCAGAGCACGGGCGCGGGTACCAACTGTACGTTTGGTATCACGGACGGCGGCGGTAACGTCACTTGGAATGGTTCAGGCTGCCCGGGCACAATAGCCAATCCGCTGCTGAGCCTGCCGGCGGACAACGGCGGGCCGACGCTGACGATGGCCCTGAACGCGGGCAGCGCGGCGTTCAACGTCGTGAGCGCTAACTGTCCGGCGACCGACCAGCGCGGCGTGGCCCGGCCGCAGGGCGCGGGCTGCGACAGTGGGGCATTCGAGGGCAATGGCGCACCCAGTGCCGGGCCGACGATCAGCGACGTGCCCGACCAGACGGCGCCCAAGAACACAGTCATCGGCCCCCTGCCCTTCACGGTGGCCGACAGCGACACGCCGCCGGCCTCGCTGGTGGTCAGCGCCACGTCGAGCGACGACGCCATCGTACCCGACGCATCCGTCGTCATCGGCAATGGGGCCGGCCCCGGCGACCGCACGGTGACGCTGACGCCGGCGCTGAACGCCACGGGCACGACGACGATCACCTTGACCGTCAGCGACGGGGCGCTGAGCGATTCGTCCCAGTTCATGGCGACGTTCACCAACCAGGCCCCGACAGCGGCTGGCGACTCGGCCACAGTAAACAGCGGCGACACGGTGACGACGCTCGATAGCGGCGAGACTTCCGTGCTGGCGAACGACAGCGACCCTGACGGGGGCGACTCTCTAACGGCGCAACTGGTTAGTGCGCCAACACATGACAGTGCCTTCACGCTCAATCCCAACGGTACGTTCAGCTACACCCACGACGGCGCGGACATGGTGGCCGATACCTTCACCTACCGCGCTTGCGATGGCGCTGACTGCTCCGCGCCGGCGACGGTGCGCATCGTGCTGGAAAACCGCGTCCGCTCCGATGCGGTCGAAATCCCCCTGACGCCCACCACCGACACGGCGGTGAACCCGGCCGACCCGAACTGGTATCGCTTCAACGTGCCGACGGCCGGCTCGACCATCGTGGTGACGCTCAGCAGCGACTACGACTACGACCTGTATCTGTTCGCGCCCGGCATCAATGAGGAGAACGGGACGATCCGCGACCTGGCGCAGTTGTCCGACATCGCCCAACTTAGCGATATCGCCCAGTTGTCCGACATCGCCCAACTGGACGACATTGCGCAACTGTCCGACATCGCCCAACTCAGCGACATCGCCCAGTTGTCCGACATTGCCCTGCTGGCTAATATCGGCGACCTGATCGACCTGGCCCAACTGGACAACATTGCCCAACTGTCTGACATCGCCCAACTAAGCGACATCGCTCAGTTGAGCGACATTGCCCAACTGAGCGACATCGCCCGCGACAACGTGGATGGCACGTTGGTGGGGTTGTCCATCAAGAGCGGCCCGGCCAACGTCGCCGGCAACGAGCGCATCGAGCACGAGATTCACGAACTGTCCGGCCCTTACTTCCTGGGGGTCATCGCCCACGACGAGGCGGCCATTGGCCAGCCCTTCACCCTCGACGTGAACATCACCACGCCCGACCCGCTGCCGACAAACGCCGCCGAGCCAGAGCGCGACTTCACGACGCCGCCGACGGACGCGACGGTAGAGACCATCATCCTGACTAACCTGGCGCGGTTCAGCGAGGCGGGCTACAGCGCGGGCGACGTGAGCGCGCTGCAGACGAGCCTGAACGCGCTGGCTGCCGACCCGACGGTGCATGGGGTGGTCTACGACCTGGACACGGTGCAAGACGCGGCGGGTGGGTTCAGCTTGCGCGCCGCCTACACGGCCTGGGATCAGGACACGGCCGCCGAACTGCGCAATCCGCAAACGGCCAACCGGCTGGCGCAGACGATCAAGCACTTCCTGTACGACATCATTCCGGCCTACCCCAACCTGAAGTACATCGTGCTGGCCGGCGGCGACGAGATCGTGCCCCACCGGCGGATGATCGACGCCACCCTGGTCGCCAACCAGCGGCGCTATAACCTGGCGGAGGATCCGGCTATCGCCGCTGCCTTCACCAACCGCTACTATCTGTCCGATGACTACTACGCCGCGGTACTGCCTTACAACGCCTTCGGCCGCGAGTTGTACCTGCCGCAGTTCGCCATCGGCCGGCTGGTGGAAAGCCCGGCGCAGATCAGCAACCTGATCGCCGTCTATCAGGCCGGGAACGAGACGATTGAGCCGCAGAACGCGCTCATCACCGGCTACGACTTCCTGATTGACCAGGCCAACGCCGTCTCGGCCGAACTGGACGCGCGCGGCATCAGCGCTCAGACGGAACAGACGCGGCTGATCGACAACGCCTGGCGGGGATCGGACTTCCGTGCGGCGGCGCTGAGCGGCCAGAAGTACGATCTCATCTCGCTCAACTCCCACTTCGACCACCACCTGTTCTATCCGAATGGCAGCCCGACAGAGGCGGGCAACCTGGTCTACGCCGACGAGGTGGATGACAATGCGGCCAATGATTTCGCCGGAACACTGGTCTTCTCAGTCGGCTGCCAATCGGGGCTGAACGTGGCCGACCGCTGGTACGCGCCAGGCACGCCCTTCACCGGCGCGGACTGGGCGCAGATGTTCAGCAGCGAGGGCGCGAGCTTCGTGGGCAACACGGGCTTCGGCTATGGCGACGTGGACTTGCTGGCCTACTCCGAGCAGCTGATGCTCAACTTCGTCCAGGAGTTGGGACAAGGCGGTGGGGCGGCCGGCGACCCCACCGTGGGCGGCGCGCTGCTGGAGGCCAAGCAGACGTACTTCAACAGCCTTGCCGCCGGCACGCTCAGCGTCTACGACGAGAAGCTGATGGGCGAGATGGCGCTGTATGGGTTGCCGATGCAGCGGGTGGCGCTACCTAACCAGGCTCAGGCCGCGGCCCCGCAAGGGAGCGGGAGGGCAGGGGAGCAAGGGAGCATTCTGAACTCTTCTCTAGCCCCTATACCGGGCCTGACGCAATCGAACTTGAACCTGACCCTGAATTACACGCCGCAGAACACAAGCCGCGGCAGCTACTACCGGATTCAGGGCGAGACGGACTTGCTGCAGACGGGCGAGCGGCCGGTACTGCCGCGCACGACCATCTCGCGCGACTCGGCCAACAACGTGGTACGCGGCGTGTTGATGCTGGGCGGCACGTTCACCGATCAGCCGAACTTCGATCCGGTGGTCATGAGCATCCTGTTTGAGGACAGTGATGAGGTTCCAGGCGAGGCGCGCCACGACGTGCCGCAGTGGTTCACGATGATGCCAGCGTCGGTCAACCGCTTTTGGGACATCGGCGAGGGCATCTACTCGCAGAACATCGTCGTCACGCCCGGCCAGTTCCACGCCACCTCGACCGCGTCCAGCCCCAAGACGGTCGGCGTCATGCGGCTCTACAGCAACCTGCAACTGCTGGTCTACGAGGCGCCGGGCACGGAGCCGGACTACACCGCCCCGGCCGTCTGGCAGGTGGAGGCGACACCGGGCGCCAACCGGCAGTTGACCTTCACGGCGCTGGTGGAGGATCGCGACGGCGCGTCCTTCGCTCCGGCAACGGGCGTACTGCGCGTGGTCGTCCTTTATCGCCACGTGAATAGCAACAGCTGGTCGCGAGTCGATCTGGACTACAACGCCGGATCGATGACGGCCAGCAAGACGATCGTTGTGCCCACGACGGGGCAGTATGAGTACTTCGTGCAGGCGGCTGACAATGCCGGCAACGTCAACCCGGTGCTGGATCACGGCAACTACTACACTGTCGAGGCGGTGGGAGCCGGAGGCAGTCTGCGGGTGACCAAGGACATCGTCGGCCAGGGCTATCCGGCCAACGCCCAGTTCACGGTGTGCCTCAGCGGCGGCCCGGCCGAGTTGGCCGCCGACTGCAAGACCGTGACGGGGGACGGCGGCACAGCTGAGTGGGGCGACCTCGTGCCGGGCGGCAGCTACGTGGTCAGCGAACAGGACGCCGGCCCCAACTGGACTGAGCCGGCTGACCAGACCAACCTGACAGTGGCTCCCGGCGCGCGCACCGACGTGACGGTGACCAACACCTACAATGTGACGCCGCCCCCGCCGACCGTCCCGATCTACGTCTCGGCCGACAAGCCAGGCAGCGTGGGCGCAACCAGCTTCAGCGGCGAGGACATCCTGAAGTGGAACGGCACGGCGTGGTCGAAGTGGTTCGACGGCTCCAACGCCGGTCTGACCTCGAGCAAGAACCAGGACAACATCGACGCCTTTTACATCCCGAGCACGAGTGGAACGGCGGTCATCTTCAGCTTGAGCGGCCAGAATCGCAAGCTGCCCAACATCAACGACAAGCTCAAGGGGGAAGACCTGGTGCGGTGGGATGGCACGAAGCTCTATCTCTACTTTGAGGGGGATGAGGTCGGCCTGAAGGGCAGTAGCGAGAACATCGACGCGCTGCACATTCTGCCCGGCTCGATGTCGCCCATCGGCTCAGGCTGCCAGGCATACCTGCTTATTAGCATCACCGGCAAGGGCGAGGTCAAAGATTACCAGAACAAGAAGCTCAAGTTCGGCGGCGAGGATGTGCTGGGCTTCTGCATGACGAATGATGGCGAGGACACGGCCGGGTTGTGGCATCTGGTGCTGGATGGCTCCAATGAGGGCATGCCCAAGGACTCGCTCGACAGCTTGTCGGCCAGCGCCAACGGGCAAATCCTTTACTTGACAACGAAGGGCACGTTCAACGTCGACGGCGCGGCCGGCGGGCACTCGATGGTGTACCGCTTTGACCGGGCGACAGGGCAGTTCAGCGGGCCGTACTTCAACGCGCAGACCAATGGGCTGAGCGTCAAAGTGGACGGCCTGCAAGTAGACGGCGCACTGCCATAGGAAAGAGGCTCACGCAAAGAGCGCCAAGAATTCCAAGAACGCAAAGAACGAGTTGCTTCTTTGCGTCCTTGGCAAACTTTGCGGACTTTGCGTGAGCTCTTGAGTCAGAGAATAAGTGATTGCGATTCGACGTGCAACGACGGCCGACGAATCCACACTGTGGGAGATGCTCTACTATGCCATCTATCAGCGGCCGGACGAACCGCCGCTGCCGCGCCACATCGTCCGGCGGCCGGAACTCAGCCGTTACGTGGATGGCTGGGGTCGCCCGGATGATTCGGGCTTTGTAGCCGCGATGAACGGGCAACCCATTGGCGCGGTCTGGTTGCGGGCGCTGGCTGAGCCGGAGCCGGGCTATGGTTATGTAAATGACGAGACGCCTGAGTTATCCATGGCGGTGCTGCCGGCCTATCGCGGCCGGGGCATAGGCTCGCAGCTTCTGACGCGACTGTTGAGCGAAGCCGCGCGGCGCTATCCGGGTGTCTCACTCAGCGTCGCCGCCGACAACCCGGCGAGGCGACTCTACGAGCGACATGGGTTCGTCGCGGTCAAGCAGAGCGGCGACTCGTTGACCATGCTTTGGAGTAGGGGCTAGGGGCTAGGGGTTAGGGGCTAGGGACTAGATAAGAACGCTCTTCCCTAGTCCCTAGCCCCTAACCCCTAGTCCCTACCGCCTCTAGAAGCTCCGCGAAGAAGCCGGCCGTTTGGGCGGCGATGGCGGGCCAGGCGAACTGGCCGGCCAGGACGCGGGCGGCGCGCCCCAGTTGGTCGCGGCGGGCCGGGTCGGCGGCCAGCGTGGCGACGGCCTCGGCCAGCGCCGCCGGGTCGGCGGGCGAGACGAGCCACACGTTCTCGCCGTGGCGCAGTTCGGGGGTAGGTTCGGCCGGCGCGGTCGTGATCAGCGGCCGTCCGTGGGCCAGAACGGCCATCAGCGTCCCCCGGCGCAACGAGACGCCGTCGCGGTAAGGCATCACCATCAGGTCGGCCGCCGCCAGGTGAGCCGAGACGCGCACCGAGGCCAGGAAGCCCGTCCAGTGCACGCGCGCGCTTAGCCCCAGCCGGTCGATCTGGCCGCGCAGACCGGCCAGAAAGGCTTCGTTGTTGGCCGGGTCGCTGGCCCCGGTCTGGCCGCCGATGAAGACGAGGTGATAGCGGCCATCCAGCCGCGCCAACGCTTCGATCAAGGTATCTGCCCCCTTTGTCTCGTTGAGAAAGCCGAAGTAGCCGAGCAGCACGTCGCCCACGCCCAGCCCCAGCCCGTCGCGCACTTCGGCGATCTCGACGTGGTTCGGCTCGTAGGCGTCGATGTTGCTGCCGATGGGGACCTGGCGCACCGGTCGGTCGGTCCAGCCGTGCAGGACGCGAAAGTCGGCGGCGTTGGTGGCAATGCAGCCGGCGGCGCGAGCCGCCAGCGCGCGCACGACATGCTGGCGCAGCCCGCCGGCCTTGGGGAAGAGGTAAGGGACGCGCAGGTCGTGGAAGGTGACGACGGTCGGCGCAACGCCGCGCAGCCGCCAGGGCAGGTAGTTGATGGCCGCGCTGCCCATGTTGAAGGCCGCCGCCTGGTACTGGAGGTTGACGACCTCCAGATCGTGGCGCACGGCGATGTCGGCGATGGTGGAGAGGCTGGGCCAGCGCCAGCGGCCGACGCGCGGGTAGAGGCGAGCGTAGCCGAGGTCGATGGGCTGGAAGAGAGACGCTAACCCTCCGCCAGACCCTCCCCCAACCCCTCCCAGAGGGAGGGGGGAGGGTCTGGCGCGGCGCGACGTGATGATGGTCACCTCGTGCCCCAACGCCGCCAGCGCCCGCGCCAATTGCTCAGTGAACGCGCCGACGCCGCCCTCCATCGGGGGGAATTCGCCGGTGACGAGGCCGATGCGAAGAGGACGGGGGAGCGGGGGGGCGGGGGGGCGAGGGAGTGTCATGGTGTGTTAGTGAGCAGTAAGCAGTATTCAGTAAGTCAGTGGCCGGTGGTAGTTGGTCGTTCGTCGTTCCCCGTTCGCCGTTCGTCGCTCCCCCGCCCCCCCCCCCCCCCCCCCCCCCCCCCACCCCCCCGCCCCCCGCCCCCGGGGGGGGCCCCCTTTGTCGGTGGGGCCCGGCCGCGGGGGGGGCGGGGGGGGGGGGGGGGGTGGGGGGGGGGGGGGGGCACCGGGGAGTACGTTGTGGAGTACGGGCGGGAGCGGCGGTGGCGGTACGAGGTGCGGGCGCGGGAGGCAGGCGAGGACGCGGAG
>NZ_JAYRVJ010000771.1:0-7000 GCF_041918635.1 Promineifilum sp. (SeqCode) | reverse complement strand
GGCCATGAGGGCGCTGCGGGTGGCGGCGGGGGCGGTGCAGGGGGGGGCGCTGGAGTTGGCGGCGGGGTCGGGGGGGGGGTAAGCGGCGGTGGCGTTGGGGGTGGGGGGGGGGGTGGTGGCTCAAGGGGGAGCTGGGGCGCCGGGGAGCGGGGGCGCGGGGGAGCAGGAAGCGAGCGTAGAGGCAGGGGAGCAAGGGAGCGGGGGAGACGGAGAGGCCGGGCAGGCAGGCGGGACGGACGGCGGGCAGGGGCAGACGCCGGGCGGGCCGGGGCCGGGCGGGGGGCACGTGGAGAGCGTGTTTGTGCCCGCGCCGGCGGAGTTGGCGGGCGAGGGGGAGGAGATGGAGCTGGAGACGCAATGCCTGGGCGACCCGGCGGCGTGCGGGCCGCTGGGGCAGGAAAGCCCGGCCGGCTTCGGCCAGCCGGGCGGCAGTGTAGTCCCCTATGACCAGGTGTTCGGCGACTACCGCGACGCGGCCATCGAGGCGCTGTCGGGCGGCGCTATCCCGCTCGGCCTGGAAAGCCTGGTGCGCGACTACTTCTCGTCGCTGGAACCGTAGAACCGGCGATGAGTGAATGCGGCGCGGGCCGGCGCTACGAGGCGTCAGCCAGAATATCGGCCACCACATCCTCGACGTAGTAGCGCGTCTGGCCCTGGCGGGAGAGGCGGCGCACGCCGTCGAGATGGTTGCCAAGCGTCACGATGGCCGGTTCCTCCACCAGTTCACCCCGAACCTCCTTCACCTGGCCCAGCCCGACGCAGGAGAGCAAGCCATTGCACAGACAACGCCGCTCGTCCGTGTTGTGCTCCAGCCCGCGCTTCTTGATGTAGGTCTCAATCGGTCCGGCCGGGCAGCGCTGAAAGAGCGTGCGATCGCCCTGTTCGTCTGGCTTGTTGAAGCCGCGCTGTTGCAGCATCCCAATGTCGCACACGCGCCGCCGGCTCTCATAGATGTCGTCGGCGGACACCGTATCCTGGAGCTGCACGACCTTGAAGGCAAAGCCGGTCGGCGAGAAGGTGGTGGTATGCACAAGATCGGCGTCGGCCACGCCGTTTTTCAGCGCCTCCAGGATGGCCGACCGGTACTCCGGCTTCATGCCCGATTCTTCGGCCAGGGCAAAGACGGTGCCGGCCTGGACGCCGTTGGCGCCGGCGGCCAGCGCTTCCTGGAGCTTCGGGCCGCTGCCATAGCCGCCGGCCAACCAGAAGGGAATGCCGACAGCGAGGATGGCGGCCAGGTCGGCTTCATCCCGGGCGCCATAGATGGGTTGGCCGGTGGCATCTTTGACCATCGGGCCGGCCGGGTTGGCATTGTGGCCGCCGGCCGTATGATGCTCGATGATGAAGCCGTCGGGCGGCAGGCTTTCACTCTCGGCCAGGACTTTCACCAGCTCTTCCAGCGAGACAACGGCCAGAAAAGCCGGGGCTGCCAGCGGCTGGGCGGCAAATCGGCCGCCGGCCACCTGCTGCGGGTCAAAGGCGAGCTTGAAGTCCTCGCCCGTTTCACGGTAGAGTAACGATATCTTGTGGGTGACCGCGGCGTGCTGGGCCAATTGCCGGCAAAGCGCCGGTAGCCCCTCCGGATTGCCCGCGCCAATGACCACGCCGTCAACCCCGGCCAGCATCGCCCCATAGAGCACATAGATCAGCGGCAGTTCGATCTTGTGGAGGAAGTTGATCAATATCCGGCCGGGATGCCCTTCCTTGGCCAGCCAGACCTCGGCAAAGCCGGTCGCGATCAGGAGTTCGATCACGTCATCCTCTAATTTGAACGACGTCGCCGCGGTCGCGCCGTCGGGCAGGGGAAAGCTGCGCCGGCCATCGGTCGCCTTTATGATCTGCATTGGCGCGCTGCGAAAGCGAGCGTCGGGCGGTTTGCCCCCCTCAATGAAGTAGCGGTCGCGGATATCGCGACCGATAGCGACGTCAAAGGTGTCATCGAGCGCCTGTAGCGCGCGCCGGGCATGGCCGCCCGGGTCGCCCAGTTGTAGCAGCCGTACGTAGACCACATCGAGCGCCGTGCCGGAGACCGTACCGGCCGTCTCGCCGGGCCGTTGCATGGCGACCGCCTTGGCCAGCCGCCAGTTGGACACGTACACCCCCATACCGCCCTGAATGAGCTTGATATGCTCAAGAAGTTTTGTCATCAGTTGTTTGCCTTCGGCGCTGAGCCGGGAAACCACATCAACAGGTTTTGCGGGAAGTGGGAACGGTGGGTGCGCGGTCTAGAAGACGAGCGGGGACGGTGTTGATGACCACCACGTGAGTCTTAGGCTTGTTGCTGATAGCACCAGTATAGCCGGATCAACGATTCTTACCAAATCGAGCGGCTTTCACAATCTCCAGCCACCTGCTGGCGAGTCCGCGATGAGGGCTGTGAAAGAGCGGGGGAGCGGGGGGGCGGGGGAGCGGGGGAGAAAGAACGCATTGTTGGACGCCTCTTTCACCCCTGCCCCCCTGCCCCCCGCCCCCCTGCTTCTTGTCTAGTACCGCAAGATCGCGCCGATGCGCCCGGCCTCATCGAGCGCCGGGTTGTCGGCGATGACCTCGACGTGGCCGCTCTGGGCCACGGTCTGGGCCACGGCCTCATCGACCACGTCCTCGACCTCGCTCAATTCGGCCTCGGCCAGCGGGCTGAGGGTCAGGTTGGCGACCACGTAGCCCGACGGCTCGTGCAGGTAGCCGTGGGCGCGGAAGCCGTCGCTGATGATCAGCGACTCGACGCGCTTGTCGGACACGGCCTGGAGGGTGTCGTCCAGTCCGAGGACGGCCGTAGACCCCATGGCGTGCAGGGTCATCAGCCGCTCGACCAGCTTGCCCTCGCGCTCGGCGTTGACCTCGCGCAGCAACTCCAGGGCGCGCCGCCGGACTTCCATCTCCGGCGTGTCGATGTCCATGGGGAAGGAGCCGGCCAGACAGCTCTGCAACTGCTTGGGCAGCAGCTCGCGGAACTGGGCCAGCGTCTCACTGGTGCCGCCCAGAAAGAGGCGGCGGATGGGTTGGGCGTTGAAGAAGGTCTGGGCCGCGGCGGCGCTCTGGCGCAGGTTGCGCAGCGCCACCTGATCCTCGTGCTTGGCCCCGCCGGGGCCGCTCGCGCCGCCGCCGCCGCGCCGGCCGACGGCCGAGGAGCCGCCGCCATCTTTCAAGGTGCGTACCTCTTCGCCGGTGAAGCTGTCGGTGGCTTGCAGGTCGCCCAGGTGGTATTTCAGGAAGAGGGCGCGCGTCCGGTCGACGAGGATGACGCCGAAGTGAGCATAGTGATCCAGGAAGTGGGCCAGCGGTTTGACGTAGGGCCGCGCGCCCTGGCGGACGCGGTTGCGGAAGGCGACGGGCGAGGGGTAGGCGCGGAAGTAGTCGCCCCCCTTGCCGCAGAACAGGGCCAGACCGGGCTTCGACCAGTCATAGCCCAGGTCGAGGTAGCGCTCGATGGTCTGCGCCTCCTCGTCGTATAGCGGCTGAACCTCCTTCAGCAGCCCCCTGGCGGTTAGTTTGATCGCCTCCACAGATTGAAACGCGCTGTCGGTGTCGAGATAGACACTGATGACGCCTTTACCGTTACTCTCGAAGGCGAGTAACTCCTGCATCTGCTCTTGGCTAAACATGGAATCCTCCTACCTGGTTAGGTCGCCGGGACTGCCGGGTAGCTTGCGGCAGCCGGCGCGGTGGATAATGGCCCGGCGTTCGTCCGCGCCGGTCAGGCTAGGGACGTTCGCCGAGCGTGAGTGGCACTTCTATCGGTTGGCCGTCGCGGATCACGGTGAGGGTGATGGTCTGCCCCACCGAGGCCTCGAAGACGAGATAGCCGATCAGGTCGTCGGGGGTGGCGACGGGCTGGCCGTTGACGGCGGTGATGAGGTCGCCGCCGGGCAACGGGCCGGCTGATTCGGACAGGCCGCCGGCGCGCAGGCCGGCCACGTCGGCCGGGCCGCCGGCGGTCACGTCGATCACGTAGGCGCCTGTCAGTTGCGGCAGGCCGAGCGCCTGCTGCTGGGCCAGGTCTAACTCCCGCATGCTGACGCCGATGTAGGGATAGTGGTAGACGCCATCGGCGATGAGCGCGGGGGCCACGCGGCTGACGGCGTTGACCGGGATGGAGAAGCCGACGCCGGAGTTCGTGCCGGTGCTGGTGCGGATGGCGCTGTTGACGCCGATGACTTCGCCGGCGATGTTGAGCAGCGGCCCGCCGGAGTTGCCGGGGTTGATGGCGGCGTCGGTCTGGATGACCTGGGGCAGGGAGTAGCGGCCGCCCCCCTCGGCGATGCGGTCGGAGGTGAGCGAGCGGCCCAGGCCGCTGACGATGCCCAGCGAGAGGGAGCCGGCCTCGCCGAACGGGTTGCCGATGGCGACGGCGAACTGCCCGACGCGCACGGCGCTGGAGTCGCCCAGCGGGATAGGCTGGACGCCCTCGGGCAATGACTCGACCTTGATGACGGCCAGATCGCTATCCACGTCCGCGCCGACGACCTGGGCGACGCGGCGCTGGCCGTCGGCAAAGACGACTTCCAGGCCGGTCGCGCCGGTGACGACGTGGTTGTTGGTCACGATGTGGCCGGCGGCGTCATAGACGAAGCCGCTGCCCGTGCCGAGCACGAACTGCTGGTTGTCGTAGATGAAGATGTGGACGACGGACGGGTTGACGCGGCCGTAGAGGGCGACGAGCGACGCTTCGAGATCGGTGCTGAGCGGGGCGCTGGCGATGGGCGCGGCCGTCGCGGCGGCCGGCAGTTGGGCGGTGATGGTGGCCACGGCCTGGTCGACGAGTTCCTGGGAAAGGGCCGGCGCTGAGGGCGTGGCGGTGGGGCTTTCATTGGAACCCAGCGAAAGGCGCTGGCAGGCCAAGGCAGACAAAACAAGGAGGGCAATGAAGAGAAGGAGCGGACGTTGGAAACGGTACATTGTGAAGAAAATTAGGAATCAGGAATTATGAATGATGACGTAGGAATTGTGGTTATTGTCGTAGGGGGGATATTTTCGGCTCTTAATTCATAATTCCTCATTCCTAATTGCTTGTAGGTGGGACGGTTCTGCCAGGAAGGATAATCCTATTCTAGATTTAGCGCCACCAGGAAGTCAAGTGATGGAAGTCATGACTTAGCAAATGCTAGGGGATAGGGGGTAGGGGCTAGGGGCCAGGGGCCAGGGGCCAGGGGAAGAGAGCGCGGCCGGCGAAAGAGCTGACAGGTCTGGGCGCTGTGGCCGGCTGCTGAAATGCCCCGTTGTCCCTTGCGTCCTGGCGGGCTTAAGCTACTATCCAGGTGTAGCCTGGGGTTTCCTGGAGGACGGTCAATGGCGGCGGGCGACCAGACCGAATATACCATGACGGCGAACGATCCACCCCCTGATTTCGACCTGCGACTGCGGATGGCGTCCTATCGCGTCTTGCAGGCCCTCACGCCGCGGCGACAGGGGCAGGCGCTGGTGTGGGCTTCGGCCGCGCTGGCGATTGCCGCGGCCGTGGAGCCTACCTTGCCGCGCGACCTCATCGTGCTGAAAGACATCCTCAACGTGGGGGCGGTCAGCAAGCTGCTGACCGAGGTAGCCGATGGCGGGGACAGGCTCGACGACGAGCAGATTGCCGCGCGGATGGACGCGTTGCTGCCCGCGGATCACCTCAAGCGACTGGCGACCGGGCAAGACGATCTGCTGCGCATCCTGACCAGGCAGCACGTGTGGCAGCGACAGGTGCAGGGGTTACTGGTAGAGAACAAAGCGGTCGCGGCGGAAGTGGTGGCGGCGTTCAGGGAAGTAACCGGCGATCTGGAATTCATTCGCGAGCAGGTGGCGCAAGGGGCCACGGCTGCCCAGGTGGAAGAACTGCGCCGGCTCATCGAAGCGCTGATGGCGCAAAACTGGACGCCGCCACGCTACGAGCCGCCGCCGTTGCCCGAATGGGACCGGGCGAAGGACGACCTGCCGCCCCTGCCGGAGCCGGGCGACCTCCCCCCCGGCTCCCTCATCCCCTACGGCCGCAACCCCTTCTTCACCGGCCGCGAAGCTATCCTGCGCGCCCTTGCCGGCTTGTTACTGACCACTGACCACTCGCCACTGACCACTATCCTCTCCGGCCTCGGGGGCGTGGGCAAGACGCAGCTGGCCGTTGAGTTCGCCCACCGCTACGGCCGCTTCTTCCAGAGCGTGCATTGGGTCAGTCTGGCCGACGCGGGCGGCGCGCCGGCGGCGGTGGCCGAGTGCGGGCGGCGGATGGAGCTGCACCCGGCCTTCGGCGGGCTGGCGCTCGATGACCAGGTGGCGCTGACCGAACAGGCCTGGGCCGGGCCGGCGCGGCGGCTGCTTATCTTCGACAACGGCGAAGACCCGGCCCTGCTGGAGCGCTGGCGGCCGAAGAGCGGCGGGGCGCGGCTGCTGGTGACCAGCCGGCGGGAGCGCTGGCCGGCCGACCTGCCCGTGCGGGTGGCGCACCTGGGGACGATGGACGAGCCGGAGAGCGTGGCCCTGCTGCGCCGCCACCTGACGGAAGGGGGCGGCCGGCCGCCGCGCGCCGACGTGGCCGACGCCGAGCTGCGGGCCATCGCCGCCGAGTTGGGGGAGCTGCCGCTGGCCCTGGCGCTGGCCGGGCGCTACCTGCGCCGCTACGGGCGCGTCAGCCCGGCCGGCTACCTGGCCGAGTTGCGCCGGCCGGCCCTGCTGCGCCACGCCTCGCTGCGGCTGGAAGCGGGTTCCGGCCCCAGCCCCACCGGCCATGAGCGGGACGTGTGGCGCACCGTCGCCCTGAGCTACGACCGGCTGCGGCCGGACGCGGACGACGCGCCGGGCAACGCCGCCACCAAGGCGACGGCCGCGGCGCTGCTGGCCCGCGCGGCGTGCTTCGCGCCGGGGGAGCCGCTGCCGGAGGAACTGTTGCTGGCGGCGCTGGTCACCGAGCCGGCGACGCTGGCCGATGAGGGGCTGGAGCGGCTGCTGGAGTTGGGGCTGCTGGAGCCGGCGGCGGGGGCGGCCGGGCGGGTGAAGCTGCACCGGTTGATCGCGCGGTTTGTGGAGG
>NZ_JAYRVJ010000770.1:0-2111 GCF_041918635.1 Promineifilum sp. (SeqCode) | reverse complement strand
CGGGGAGTCCGACCGGCCCGACCTGGCCCTGGCCCCGGATGGGTCGCTGGTGGTGGCCTGGAGCGACGACAGCGGCGGCGACAGCGAGATCTACGTGCGGCGCTGGCGCAACGGGGCCTGGGAGGAGGTCGGCGGCGGCTCAGCGGCCGGCGGCGGCATCAGCAACAATAGCGGGGCGTCGGACGAGCCGTCGCTGGCGGTGGCGGCCGACGGCAGCATCTATGTGGCCTGGGAAGACGGCAGCGCCGGCAACAAAGAGATCTATCTGCGCCGCTTCGCCGGCGGCGTCTGGTCTGCCATCGGCGGCTCCGCGACCGGCGGCGGGATCAGCGCCACGGCCGGCGATTCGGTGGCCGTGGCGCTGGCGCTGGGGCCGGAAGATACGCCCTACGTGGCCTGGTCGCAGGCCACCGCGACCGACACCGAAATCTACGCGCGGCGCTGGAACGCCAACGCCTGGGTCGAGTTGGGCAGCGGGTCGGCGTCCGGCGGCGGCGTCAGCAACAACACCGGCGACTCTTCCCACACGGCGCTGGCGGTCAGCGCGGCCGGCGAGGTGATGCTGAGTTGGGCCGACGACAGCGGCGGCGACACCGAGATGTTCGCGCGGCGATTCGTGGGCGCGAGCTGGACGGAGATGGGCGCGGGGTCGGCCAGCGGCGGCGGCATCAGCGACAACGACGGCCGGTCGCGCGGCACTGACATGGCCCTGGCCGGCAACGGGACGGCCTTCCTGGTCTGGGCCGACGACAGTTCGGGCAACTTTGAGATTTATGTCAAGCGGTGGGACGGGGCGGCGTGGCAGGGAGTGGGGGCCGGTTCGGCAGCGGGCGGCGGCATCAGCCAGACGCCGGCCCATTCGCACGCGCCGCGCGTGATCATCGATGACGAGGGCCGGCCGGTCGTCGCCTGGTATCAGGTGACTGGGGCCGACACGGAGATCTATCTGCGCCGCTGGAACGGCGCGGGCTGGGAGGAGCTGGGCGGCTCCGGCTCGGGCGGCGGGCTGAGCAACAACAGCAGCACCTCGGCCAATCCGGCGGCGGCCGTCGCGGCCGGGCGAATCGCCGTCGTCTGGTCGGACAATGGCGGCGGGCAGTATGAGATCTATGCGCGCCAGTGGGTGGAGGAGGCGGGGCCGACGGCCACAGCGACGGCGACGACCACAGCCACGCCCACCGGATTGGCGACGCCCTCAGCGACGCCGACGGCCACCACTACGGCGACAGTCACCGTGTCGCCCACGGCGACCACCACGGCAACGCGGACGCCAACCGCAACGCGCACCCCAACCGCGACCGCCACGCTCAAGCCAACGTCGACGCCCACGCGGACGCCAACGACGACGGCGACCACGCCGGTCATCTTGCCCGATCACTTCCTGCCGCTGGTCATATTCGGGTTCACGTCTACACCCATCCCCACGGCGACAGCGACGGCAACAGCGACAGTGACGGCCACTGCCACGACACCGCCAACGGCGACCCACACCAACACGCCAACAGTTACATTCACGCCAAAAGCTACGGCGACTAGTTCACCCACGCCCAAGCCAACGGCTACATCAACACCACGACCCACTGAAATCCCACCAACAGGATGCAACACATGTGCTAAGGACGAGTATAACTGTGATGACTTCCCTACTCAGAGTGCGGCGCAAGCGTGCTATGAGTTCTGTTACGCTCTAACTGGAAGAGACGTTCACAGACTAGATAGAAACAACAACGGCATAGCGTGTGAAGATCCTCCAAGAGTGTTTGGCGGATGGATTTTCCAGTGGCCGCAGGGCTCTAAGGAGTAGCGAGGCACAAAGAAAAGGCCCTCACCACTTGGCGAAGGCCTCGCGCTTTACCAACGACGAACGAGTAGCACCTCCGTTCCTTCTTCCTAGCGCGCACATCGTAGGGGCGGGTTTGAAACCCGCCCCTACACCTGTTGACGCGCACACAGCCGTTCACCAAATCATCCGCATCTATCGTAGAGGCGGGTTTCTTCCCTAGCCCCTAGCCCCTAGAACCTAGCCCCTACATCGGGTTCCAGCGGGCCACGGTGAAGTGCGCCCCCTGCGGGTCGCGCAGCACGGCGAACTCGCCGAACTCGCCCATGGG
>NZ_JAYRVJ010000769.1:0-5196 GCF_041918635.1 Promineifilum sp. (SeqCode) | reverse complement strand
CGCAACAGCCGGCGGGGCAGGCTGAGGCGCTCGGCCAGCCCCAACTGGGTCAGGATGGCCCCGAAGCCGTGGCGCGCCATGACCTCGGCGATCCGCCGATACCGCGCCAGATGGCGCGGGCGCAGGCGAAAGAGGATGGAGTCTCTCAGCACTAACCTGTCTCGAACTTGATACCCTGGGCCAGGGGCAGCGCCTTGGACCAGTTGATCGTGTTGGTCTGGCGGCGCATGTACGCTTTCCAGGCGTCAGAGCCGGACTCGCGGCCGCCCCCCGTCTCCTTCTCCCCGCCGAACGCGCCGCCGATCTCCGCCCCCGACGTGCCGATGTTGACGTTGGCGATGCCGCAATCGGAGCCGGTCGCCGCCAGGAACGCCTCGGCCGTGCGCATGCTGTCGGTGAAGATGGCACTGGACAGCCCCTGCGGCACGTCGTTGTGCAGCCGGATGGCCTCGTCCAGCGTGTCGTACTCCAGCAGGTAGAGAATGGGCGCGAACGTCTCGCGCCGGACGATGTCGGTCTGGGCCGGCATGCGGATGAGCGTCGGCTCGACGAACTGCGGCCCCACGTCGGGCCGGGCGCGCCCGCCCGTCAGCACCTCGCCGCCGTCGGCCACGGCCTGCCGCACGGCGTCCTCCATGCGGGCCACCGCCTCGGCCGTCACCAGCGGGCCGAGCAGCACCCCCTCGGCCAGCGGGTCGCCCAGCGGCGTCTGGCGGTAGGCGCGGGCCAGCCGGCCGGCCAACTCGCCGGCCACGTCGCGCTGGACGAGGATGCGCCGGGTGGAGGTGCAGCGCTGGCCGGCCGTGCCCACCGCGCCGAACAGGATGGCCCGCGTCGCCAGGTCGAGGTCGGCGTCGGCGGCGACGACGATGGCGTTGTTGCCGCCCAACTCCAGGATGCTCCGCCCCAGCCGCCCGGCCACCGTCTGGGCCACCGACCGGCCGACGGCGGTGGAGCCGGTGAAGGAGACCAGCGGCAGGCGCGGGTCGGCGGCCAGCCGGCGGCCCACGTCCGGCCCGCCGGCCGTCAGGGTGAAGACGCTGCTCAGCCCGTAGTCGGCCATGACCCGGTTGGCGATGTGCTGGAGGGCCACGGCCGTCAGCGGCGTCAGTTCCGACGGCTTCCAGACGACCGTGTCGCCGCAGACGGCGGCGATGGCCGCGTTCCACGACCAGACGGCGATGGGGAAGTTGAAGGCGGTGATGACGCCAATGGGGCCGAGCGGGTGCCACTGCTCGTACATGCGGTGGCCGGGGCGCTCGGAGTGCATGGTCAGGCCGTAGAGCTGGCGCGACAGGCCCAGGGCGAAGTCGCAGATGTCCACCATCTCCTGCACCTCGCCGATGCCCTCGGCGCGGATCTTGCCCATCTCCAGGGTGATCAATTCGCCCAGCGGTTCGATGGCTTCGCGGACAGCCGCGCCAAGGTCGCGCACGACCAGGCCGCGCCGCGGGGCGGGCCACTCGCGCCAGCCGGCGAAACCGGCCTCAGCCGCGCCAACGACGGCGTCGTAGGCCTCCGGCGTGGCCGGGATGACCGCGGCGATGGGTTCGGCCGTGGTCGGGTTGTAGGAGACGAACGGCGGCGCGCCGCTGTCGAGCCATGCGTCAGGCCCGGCGCACACGCCACGATTGACCGCGGCGATGCCCAGCCGGTCGAGAAGCGCCTGTGTTTTGTCCATGCGGTGACCTCGTATGTTGTCGGAAGGCGATTATAGGAGAGAAAGCGCGGATTTCACAGTCCTATTACCCTTCCCGCGCAACCGCGCTAAAATAGCGGCTGCATGACCGACCTGTCGCCCATCGAATCCCTCGTCCTGACGCTCCATGATATCGGCGCGGTGCAATTTGGCCGCTTCCGGCTGCATAGCGGCAAAGAGTCGCGCATCTACGTCGATCTGCGCGTGCTGGTCTCCTTCCCGGGAGCGCTGCGCCAGGCGACGGCCGCCTACCGCGGCGCGCTGCAACCGCTCGACTACGACCTGCTGGTCGCCACGCCGCTGGCCGGGCTGCCCATCGGCACGGCGCTGTGCCTCGACCTGAACAAGCCGCTCATCTACCCGCGCAAGACGGCCAAGAGCTACGGCACGGGCAAGGAGATCGAGGGGCGCTGGTCCATCGGCGACACGGCCGTGGTCATCGACGACCTGATCACCTCCGGCGATAGCATCCTGGAGACCATCGCCTCGGTCAAGGCCGCCGGGCTGAAGGTGCAGGACGCGGTGGTGCTCATCGACCGGGAGCAGGGCGGCCGGGAGATGCTGGAGGCGCAGGGCTATCGCGTCCATGCCGTGCTGACGTTGCGCCAACTACTCGAAATATTCGTCGCGCATGATCGCCTCAGCCATTCGCAGCGCCGTGAAGTGCTATCGTCGCTTAATCTAGCGTAGTGGTCAGTGGTAGGGGCGGGTTTCAAACCCGCCCCTACCACTGACCACTAAAAAGGAATGACCCATGTCCGATACCGAGAAAATGATCCGCAGCACCGCGCACAACGTGTTGCGCATGGAGCAGAACCCGCTCGAAGTGATGTTCAAGCCGCGCAGCGTGGCCGTGGTGGGGGCCACCGACCGGGCGGGCAGCGTGGCGCGCACCATCCTGTGGAACCTGATCAGCACGTCGTTCGGCGGCGTGATCTTCCCCGTCAACCCCAAGTACACCAGCATTTTGGGCATCAAGGCCTACCCCAGCATCGCCGCCATCCCCGACCCGGTTGACCTGGCGATCATCGTCACGCCGGCCAAGACGGTTCCGGGCATCATCGAGGAGTGCGTGGCCGCCGGGGCGCGCGCCGCCATCATCATCTCGGCCGGCTTCAAGGAGACGGGGCCGGAGGGCGCGGCGCTGGAGCAGCAAATCCTCAAGATCGCCCGCACGGGCGACATGCGCATCGTCGGCCCCAACTGCCTGGGCGTGATGAACCCCATCACCGGGCTGAACGCCACCTTCGCCAGCACCATGGCCCGGCCCGGCTCGGTCGGCTTCATCAGCCAGTCGGGCGCGCTGCTGACGGCCATCCTCGACTGGAGCTTTCGCGAAAACGTGGGCTTCAGCGCCTTCGTCTCCGTCGGCTCCATGCTGGACGTGGGCTGGGGCGACCTGATCTACTACCTGGGCGACGACCCCAACACCAAGAGCATCGTCCTCTACATGGAATCCATCGGCGACGCGCGCTTCTTCCTCTCGGCGGCGCGCGAGGTGGCCCTGACCAAGCCCATCATCGTCATCAAGCCGGGCCGCACGGAGCAGGCGGCGCGGGCGGCGGCGTCGCACACCGGCTCGCTGACCGGCGGCGACGAGGTGCTGGCCGCGGCCTTCCGGCGCAGCGGCGTGTTGCGCGTGGACAGCATCGCCGACCTGTTCAGCATGGCCGAGGTGCTCAGCAAGCAGCCCCGGCCGCGCGGGCCGCGCCTGACCATCGTCACCAACGCCGGCGGCCCCGGCGTGCTGGCGACGGACGCCCTCATCACCGACGGCGGCGAACTGGCCCCCATCTCCGACGAGGCCATGGCCGCCTACAACGCCCTGCTGCCGGCCGCCTGGAGCCACAACAACCCGGTGGACATCCTGGGCGACGCCGACGCCACCCGCTACGCCGAGGCGCTTAAGATCGCCGCCAACGACGCCGACAGCGATGGCACGCTGGTCATCCTGACCCCGCAGGCCATGACCAACCCGACCGAGACGGCCCGCGTCCTGGCCGACCAGTTCGCCCGCCCGGCCGGCTACACCTATGGCAAACCCATTCTCGCCAGCTGGATGGGCGGCTCCGACATCAGCAGCGGCGAGTCGATGCTGAACAAAGCCAACATCCCCACCTTTCCCTACCCCGACACGGCGGCGCGCATCTTCAACTACATGTGGCGCTACCAGCGGCGGCTGACGGCCCTCTACCAGACGCCGACCATGGCCGAGGATTTCGGCGAGACGGGTTTCAAGCACTTCCTCATCAAGGAGATGCTGGAGCAGATTCGTCAGACGGGCCGCACCATCCTGACCGAGTACGAGTCGAAGCAGGTGTTAGAGGCGTACGACATCCCCACCGTGCCGACGCGGCTGGCCAGGAGCGCCGACGAGGCGGTGACGCTGGCCGAGGAGATCGGCTATCCGGTGGTCATCAAGCTTAACTCCGAGACCATCACCCACAAGACGGACGTGGGCGGCGTGCGGCTCGACCTGACCACGGCCGACGAGGTGCGCCACGCCTTCACTACCATGGAGCGCACCGTCGGCGAGAAGTTCAGCCCTAAGGACTTCCTGGGCGTGACCGTGCAGCCGATGCTCAGCCTGAAGGAGGGGTACGAACTCATCATCGGTGCTAGCCCCGACCCGCAATTTGGCCCGGTGGTGTTGTTCGGCACGGGTGGCACGCTGGTGGAGGTCTTCAAGGATCGCGCGCTAGGCATCCCGCCGCTGAACACGACGCTGGCTCGGCTGACGATGCAGCGCACCAAGATCTACGAGGCGCTGAAGGGCGTGCGCGGCCGGCCGCCGGTCGATCTGGCGCTGCTGGACCGGATTTTCGTCCGCTTCAGCCAGTTGGTGGTGGAGCAGCGCTGGATCAAGGAGATCGACATCAACCCGCTCTTCGCCTCGCACGAGCAGCTGATCGCGCTGGACGGGCGGGTAGTGCTCTATGGGCCGGAGGTGAAGGAAGAGGAGTTGCCCAGGCTGGCGATCCGGCCCTACCCGTCGCAGTACGTCAAGACGTTCACCAACAAAGAAGGCATTGACTTCACCCTGCGCCCCATCCGGCCGGAGGACGAGCCTAAGATGGTGCAGTTCCACGAGAAGTTGTCGGAGCAGAGCGTCTACTTGCGCTACTTCCGCGCCTTCCAGCTGGATCAGCGCGTGGAGCACGAACGGCTGACGCGCATCTGCTACGTGGATTACGACCGGGCCATCGCTCTGGTCATCGAGTACACCAACCCCAAGACGGGCGAGCAGGAGATCGTCGCCGCCGGGCGGCTGACGCGGCTGCAGAACCCGGAGGAAGCGGAATTCGCCATCCTGGTGCGCGACGACTTCCAGAAGCGGGGCGTGGGCACGCAACTGCTGCAAGCGCTGCTGGACACTGGCCGCCAGGAAGGCATCCAGCACGTCATCGCCTACATGCTGCCGGAGAACCGGGGCATGATCCAGATCAGCGAAAAGCTGGGCTTCCGCATGGAGCGGGAGGAGGATATGGTGAAGGCGG
>NZ_JAYRVJ010000768.1:0-4821 GCF_041918635.1 Promineifilum sp. (SeqCode) | reverse complement strand
TCGCAGGAGCTATGTCATAGCTGCCACAACACCGAGGGCCACTACTACTCCTTCACCG
Source organism: Promineifilum sp. (SeqCode) (assembly GCF_041918635.1). Classification (NCBI taxonomy): domain Bacteria; kingdom Bacillati; phylum Chloroflexota; class Ardenticatenia; order Promineifilales (SeqCode); family Promineifilaceae (SeqCode); genus Promineifilum (SeqCode); species Promineifilum sp. (SeqCode). The sequence goes on along the minus strand of NZ_JAYRVJ010000768.1, from coordinate 4,763 downwards.
GCCACGCCCGCGAGGGGCTGCTGTGCACCGACTGTCACCTGCGCGTGTCCGACTCGCCGGCGGCCGGCACGGAGGGACACGGCCAGCGTAACCACACCTTCAAGATTGACCTGAAATCGTGCAATGCCTGCCATCTGAACGACATGCACGCCGCGGTGGACGAAACCGCGGAGACGGCCTCCGTCGAAACCCTGGTCGGCCCGCCGGCCGAGGGCGAGGGGCAGACAGCTACCACCAATGCGGGGGCGGACACAGCCGTGGCCTGCTACCCGGTAGATGCCGATCTGGCGCGGACGGACACCTTCACCCCCGCCCGCGACGAGATGACGCCCTACGTCAGCCAGACGCCGCAAGGCCCCAGCCCGCTCATCTACATCCTGCCGGCCGGCTTTGGCCTGGTGTTCGGGACGATGCTGGCCCCGTGGCTGTCGCGCTGGACACGGCGGCGAGACAGTAAGCAGTGGTCAGTAAGCAGTGGTCAGTCTGAGACGAAGAAGGGAGGCGAGGGGGAATGACGACGGGTATGGATCGGCGTAGCTTCCTGAAGATGGGGCTGGCCGGGCTGGCGACGGCCGCGGTGGGCGTGGGTGTCAGCCGAAGCCCCATTCCCCTGCCGATGTTTGGACAGCGGGCGGCGAACGGCGATGAATCGCCTGACCACGAACAGCCGGCGGCGCACAAGTGGGTGATGGTCATCGACCAATCCAAGTGCATCGGCTGCGACCTGTGCCTGGCCGCCTGCCACGCCTACAACGACACGCCGCCCGACATCTCCTGGTCGCGCGTCGAAGAGGTAGAGCCAACGTCCGATGGCAAGCGCGTCTTCCAGCCGACGCCCTGCATGCACTGCGAACACGCCCCCTGCGTCGAGATTTGCCCGGTGGGAGCCACCTACCGGCGCGACGACGGCATCGTCATGATGGACTACGACCGCTGCATCGGCTGCCGCTACTGCCAGCTGTCGTGCCCTTACGGCGCGCGCTACTTCAACTGGGAGGCGTTCACCAGCCCAAACCCGGACGTGCCCCACGCCGGCCACCCCGAAGTGCCGCGCCGGCCGCGCGGCGTGGTCGAGAAGTGCTCCTTCTGCGTCCAGCGCATCGACCGGGGCTTGCAGATCGGGCTGCGGCCCGGCTTCGACCCCGACGCTACGCCAGCCTGTGTGGTGGCCTGCATCTATGGGGCGCGCCTCTTTGGCGACCTGAATGACCCCGACTCGCTGGTCAGCATCGCCCTGCGCAACCGCCCCGACGCCTACCGGCTGCACGAGCAACTCGGCACACATCCGCGCGTCTACTATTTGCCGGCGGAACAAGAGGAAGAATCCGCCGATTACGCAGATTTGGCAGATTCTGAAGAGGTGCATCCGTGAGGTTTCTGTCACCCGTCCATGCGCTCCCCTTTAAGAAGCTTCCACCGGTTTCCGAACTGTTGCGGGAGCCGGCCCATCGCCTGATGGCCGTCTTGGGCGCGCTCATGCTCGTCGGCGTGGGCGCGGCGCTGGTGGTCTTCGTCAAGGGGCTGGGCGTCACCAACCTGACCAACCTCGTCCCCTGGGGGCTGTGGATCTCCATCGACCTGTCGGCCATCGCCCTGAGCGCCGGCGCGTTCAGCGTGTCGGCCCTGGCCTATCTGCTGCGCCGCAAGGAACTGGAGCCGGTGGCCCGCACGGCCGTCTTCGTCGGCTTCATCGGCTACAGCATGGCCATGATGATGCTGGTGCTCGACATCGGCCGGCCTGATCGCTTCTGGCATGGCTTCGTCTTCTGGAATATCCACTCGCCGCTGTGGGAAGTGACAATGTGCGTCGGCCTCTACTTCAGCGTGCTGCTGCTGGAGGTTGCGCCCATCGTCGGCCATTGGCACGAGGTGGAGCACCGCTTCCCGACGCTGTCGCAGCGGCTGACATCCGTCCACCGCCTGACGCCCTATCTGGCCTTCGTCGGCCTGTGCCTGTCCACCATGCACCAGTCGTCGCTGGGGCTGACCTACGGCAAGCTGGTGGCGCGCCCCATCTGGTATCGCCCCTGGCCGATGGCGATTAGCTTTTACGTCTCGGCAATCGTTGGCGGGATCGCGCTGGTGACGTTCATCTCGCTTGTCTCTGGACGGCTGACGCCGCGCGCCCGCGTCAACAGGGCCGTGCTCGACAAGCTGGCCTACGGCATCGGCTGGGCGGTGCTGGCCCTGCTGGCGTTGCGCTGGTGGGACTTGATGTCCATGCCGGTGGGCTATGAGCCGGCCAAGAGCGAGGCGCTGTACATCCTCACCCGCGGCCGGCTGGCCTTCAATTTCTGGTGGTTGGAAATCGTGCTGGGGATGGTGCTGCCGGCCACACTCTTGCTAATTACTCCACTGCGGCGACACGGCCGCGTGCGCATCCTGGCCCTGGGGCTGGTCGTCATCGGCGTCGTCGCCTATCGCTGGGATACGAACCTGGTCGGCCAACTGGTCGTCTACGGCCAGGTCGAGGGCAGCGGCGTTGTCCCGCTGTTCACTACTTACACGCCATCACTTATTGAGATCCTGACGGCAACCGGGGTGCTCGCCTACGGCCTGCTGGCGGTCATCTGCGGCGTCCGGTATCTCAATGTGATCCACCATGGAGAAGTGGTCGAGGCGCCCGCCGAAGCCACCGTGCCCGCCGCCATGGTACCCTCCTCCTCCCGTTGAGCAACTCAGGAAAAGGGTGGGCGAGAAAGCGCCGCGTCTGGGCAACCAGCGCGGCGCTTTTGATTGGAAAGAAGATCTCACGCAAAGCACGCAAAGTTCGCCAAGAACGCAAAGAAACAGTTAGCTTTGCGCTCTTTGTGTGCTTTGCGTGCGATCTTTCAGCGTTGCGTGAGATCTTTCGGCTATAATAGGATCGATGTCAGCTCTGGAAGATTTACTCGATCGATTGGACGCCACGCGCGAACGGACGCTCATGGCGCTGGAGAGTCTGCCCGATGAGGCGCTGGTCGCCCCGGCGGCCGTCGGTCGCTGGTCGGTGGCCGACCTGCTCAGCATCCTGACCGCCTGGGACGCCGAAGTGGTGACCGGCCTGATGCGCCTGAAGGCGGGCCAGCCGCCGGAACGGCTGCTGGCCGCGCTGCGTAACCCCAACGCCTACAACGCCCAGCGCTACCAGGACGCTCAGGGCCGCGGCCTGGATGCCATCTTCAACGACTTCCAGGGGGCGCGGATGCATCTGGAGGAGTGGCTGAGCGAGTTCTCCGAGCGCGCCCTGACCGACCCCGGCCACTACAAGACGCTGGGCGGCGCGCCGCTCGGCCGGATCATCGCTCAGGCCACGCACGAACATGAGGCGCGCTACCTGCCCTTCCTGACCGCGATGGTCGAGCGCTGGGAGGCGGAAACGGCGTCCGACTCCGTGGAGATGATCCCGGTGACCGGGATCGACATCCTGGAGTTGCCGTCGGCCAATGGGGACGGGACGGCAGCCCTCTTCCCGGGAGATGAGGACGATGATTTCGAATGAGGCGTATCGCGCGGCGCATGAGGCGGCCGTCCTGGCTGACCACGCCGGCCGGGGCATGTTGCGCCTGAGCGGCAAGACGCGGCTGGAACTCATCCACCGCATGTCCACCCAGGCGGTCAACGGGCTGAAGGGCGGCGAGGGCGCGGCGACGGTGCTGACGACCGATATCGGCCGCATTATCGACCGGATACTCCTCTACGCCACGTCCGACGCCGTCTACGTCCTGACCGGCGAGGGACACGCCGACGCGCTGGCCCGCTACTTCCTGCGCAACGTCTTCTTCAACGACGACTTCCAGCTAGAGGACTTGAGCGCGCAGACTGTCGTCTTCGGCATCTACGGCCCGCGGGCGGGAGAGATGCTGGCCGCGGCCGGCTTCCCGGAGGTCATGCTGCCGCTCCACCACTGGCGAGAGGCGCAGATCGGCGGCGCGACGGCCTACCTCCACCGCGCCGACCCTATCGCCGGCGACGGCTATCTCGTCACCGCCAATGCCGACGACCGGGAGGCGGTGTGGGCCGCGCTGGTTGCCGCCGGTCTGACGCCCATCGACGACGCGGCCTACGACTACCTGCGCATCGAGGCCGGCCGGCCGCGCTTCGGCCGGGAGTTGACGCTCGACTATATCCCGCTGGAGGCGGGGCTGTGGGACGACGTGTCGTTTCACAAGGGGTGCTACACCGGGCAGGAGATCATCGCCCGCATGGAGAGCCGCGGCAAGCTGGCGAAGCGGCTGGTACGGCTGCAACCCAGACCTGACAGGTCGGCGACCTCCGGTCGCGCTGAGACCTATCAGGTCTTGCCGGGGACGGAGATCGTCGCCGGAGATCGTCCGGCCGGGACGATCACCTCGGCCGCCGAGGGGCCGGCCGGGCTGCTGGCGCTGGGGTACGTGAAGACGACCGTCCTGGATCAGGGCGCGGAGCTTCTCGCGGGCGACGTGCGCTTGAGTGTGATGTAGCGCGGGTTGGCAACCCGCGTCTTTCGCGCTGACTAAGACGCGGGTTGCCAACCCGCGCTACAATCAGAATGGCTGACTTCTTCGAACGCAACATCGTCGTCGTCTACTTCTTCTACGGCCTGGCCTTCTTCAGCATGGGCCTGGCTATCTGGCTCGCTTCCTCCCGCTTCCGCACCTCCGAATTTCGCCTGGCCGGCGCGCTGCTCTTCCTGGCCGGGTTCGGCGTCGTCCACGGCTTGCAAGAGTGGCACGACATGTTCGCCCGCATCGAGGCCGGCGGCGCGTCCACCATCCCCGGCTGGCTGCTGCTACCTGAAGTCC
>NZ_JAYRVJ010000767.1:0-1983 GCF_041918635.1 Promineifilum sp. (SeqCode) | reverse complement strand
CCGCCACCTGGCGCGGACGGAGCGCTCCATGGCCCTGCTGGGCTGGACGTACCGGCTCGACCGGGCGCGGCTGCTGCGGGCGCTGCACGGCGTCGTCACTGCCGCGCCCTGGCCGGAGATGCGCGTGCGCATAGACGTGCTGGCCGGGCCAACGACGGGCGCGACGGCCGACTCACCCACGGGCCTGGCGAGCCGCGAACTGATCGCCCTGCAACCTTTCACCCCGCCGCCGCCGGAACTGTACGAGACGGGCGTGGCCGTGGCCTTCGCCGAGGGGCTGGCCCGCGAACGGCCGCTGGTCAAGACGGCCGACTTCGCGGAGCAGCGACCGGTGGGCGGCGGCTTGCGCGCGCTGGAGGTGGAAGCCGGCGACACATCAGCGACCACTGACCACCAGCCGCTGCCCGCCGCCTACGAATACCTCCTCCTCAGCCCCGACGGCCGCATCCTGGAGGGCGCGGGCACGAACTTCTGGGGCGTGCGCGACGGCGTGGTCTACACGGCCGGGGAAGGGGTGCTGGAGGGCATCACGCGGGAGATTCTGATGCAACTCATTCCCGGCCTGGGCATTCCGCTGCGGCTGGAGGCGGTTGCGGTGGCTGACATCCCGGCGCTGGACGAGGCGGCGCTCAGCGGGTCGTCGCGGGCCTTCCTGCCGGTGGTCAGCATCGCCGGGCAGACGGTGGGCGACGGGCGGCCCGGCCCCCTCTCGCGCCGGATTCTGGCGGCCTACAACGCCTTTGTCGCCGAAAACGTCGCGACGGCCGTCTAAAGCTTGCGCGGGCGGCGAAGAAATGGCTACGGATTATGACGGATGGTACGGACGGAAACGGAATTCAATCCGTTCTTGATCCGTATTATCTGTCCCAATCCGTAGCCATTTCTTACGAATCGACAATTCGAGACCTCCACATGACCGAACACCTCTTGCCGCCGGTGCGCGATTGGGGCGAGTGGGGGGCGATCTTCACCGACGCGGCCCTGTGGCAGCCGGTCGTGGAGCGAATCGCCGCGGCGCACGGCGACCGCTTCCCCCGCCCGCCCCACGCCGTCGCGGCCGGCTTCCCCGGCACGTGCGCCGTCTTCACCGTCCGCGGCCCGGACGCGGCCGAGCCGCCGGTCGTCGTCAAGCTCTTCCCGCCCATGGTGGCCGGCGACTTTACCAGGGAGCGCGCCGTCTACCGGCTGCTGGACGAGCGCCTGCCCGAACTGCCGCGCCTGCTGGCCGATGGCGTCTTCCGCGACCGCGTGGCCTGGCCCTATCTGGTCTTCTCCTTCCGGCCGGGCGCGGCGTGGCGCGACGCGGCGGCGGGCATCCCGCCCGAGGCGCGGTTGGGCGTCGGTCGCGCGTTGGGTGGGCTGCTACGCGAGGTGCATTACACGCCGGTCATGCCCGGACATGGCTGGCCGTCCGTCGATAGCTGGAAGCGGTTCGTCGTCCTGCAAGCGGCCGAGGCCCCCGTTGCCCTGCGGCGGCGCACGGCGCTGCGCGAGGCGGTCGTCGCCGCGGCCGAGGCGCTGTTGCGGCGGACGAACTTCTTCGCGGCGCGCCCGCGGCTGCTCCACGCTGACCTGACCGCCGATCACGTGCTGGTGAGCGAGCGGGATGGGGCGTGGGGCATCTCCGGGCTGATCGATTGGGCCGACGCGGAGGTGGGCGATCCCTATTACGAGTGGGCGGCGCTGTGGTTTGGCTTCTGCGGGCGCGACGGCGGGCTGTTGCGCGCCGTGCTGGACGGGTACGGCCTGGTTGGCGGCCTCGACCGGGAGCGGCTGCTGGCCTTCACGCTGCTCCACCGCTTCGGCCCGCCTATGATCGCCGACGCGCTGAGCGAAGACCAACAGCGCGCCGTGGCCGGCCTGGACGACCTGGCCGCGCTCCTGTTGGCGGGGGTGGAATAAATGAACCACGGATTTTCACGGATTTAACGGATGTTACGGATTGAAAACCTGGCTCAATCCGTTCTTATCCGCCAAATCCGT